>NZ_JBHYVA010000179.1:0-13114 GCF_042750055.1 Streptomyces sp. NPDC059456 | reverse complement strand
GTCCCCGTCCGCGGCCGCGGCCTTGAGCAGCTCCGCGACCTGGTGGTCGAACTCGCGGCGCCGCTCCAGGGCCCAGCGCTCGGTCCGGGTGTTGCCCCGCACCCGCAGCAGCAGCGTCACGTACGGGAGCTCGGCGACCAGGACCTCGACCGTGCGGCGCGTGACGTACTCGACCCGCTCGACCGCCCGGCCGCGTACCGCGCCCGGCTCCTCCAGCACGGCGAAGAGGCCGTCGAGCGCACGGCTGACGGCGCGCTGCAGGAGCTCCTCCTTGCCGGCCACGTGGTGGTAGATGGAGGATTTCGAGATGCCCGCCGCCTTGGACAGGTGCTCCATGGACGTGCCGTCGTAGCCGCGCTCGTTGAAGACCTGGACGGCGACGGACAGCAGGGTCTCGGGGGTGTAGGTGTCCCGCCGGGCCGTCGTCATGCGGTCTCCTCCACGGAGTTCTCGTCGCCCTCTTCGTCACTCTCCGCGTAGCCCAGCCTGAACAGCGCCAGCGAGGGCGCGTAGCGGCCGCCGGGACAGCGCTCGTCGAGGTGGTGCAGCAGGTCGTACGCCCAGTCCCGGCCGAGCCGCTCGTGCCATTCGGACGGGCCCAGCGGGTAGTTGACGCCGAGCCGCATCGCCGTGTCGATGTCCTCGGCGGTGGCCGCGCCGCGGGCGACGGCGTCGGCGGTCAGGTCGATCAGCATCGCGACCGTACGGGCCACGATCATGCCGGGCACGTCGCCGATGACGGAGACCTTCTTGCCGAGCTTCTGGAACAGGCCGACCGCCTCGGAGAGCGTCCGCTCGCTGGTGTCCTCGCCGGCGGAGAGCGCGATCCGGGTGGCGCCGCGGTAGTCGAGCGCGAGGTCGAAGTAGACGACGTCGGCGAACTCGATCGAGGTCTTGCCGTCCGCGAGCACCAGCTGGCCCTCGCCGGGCAGCTGGATGTACGGGCCCCCGTGCTCGGTCTGCGTGACGGCGATCCCGGCCTCCTCCAGCAGCTCGACCAGCCCGGCGGCCGGACCGAGGTCGCCGACCGCGGTGACCTTCTCCGGAGCGGCCTCGGGACCGGCGGTGTGCGGGGCCGGGGCCTCGGCGTCCGGACCGTACGGGAACCAGCCGTGGCCCGACTTGCGGCCCAGCCGGCCCGACTGCACCAGCCGGCGCTGCGCGAGGGACGGGGTGAACTTGGGGCTCCGGAAGAACGACTCCCAGACGGAGCGGGTGACGGCCTCGTTGACGTCCTGCCCGATCAGGTCGGTCAGCTGGAACGGGCCCATCTTGAAGCCGCCGCTCTCGCGGAGCACGGCGTCGATGGTGGCGGGGTCGGCGCCCTGCTCCTCGTGGACCGCGAAGGCCTCGGCGTAGAAGGGGCGGGCGATCCGGTTGACGATGAACCCGGGGGTGTCGGCGCAGCGGACCGGCGTCTTCCCCCAGCCCAGCACGGTGCGGTACGCGCGCTCGGCGGCGGCCGGGTCGGTCGCGAAACCGCTGACCACCTCGACGAGCGGGAGCAGCGGGGCCGGGTTGAAGAAGTGCAGGCCGAGGAAGCGGCCGGGGTGCACGAGGCCGGCGGCGAGCTCGGTGACGGAGAGGGAGGAGGTGTTGGTCGCGAGCAGGGTGTCCGGCGCGACCACGTCCTCGAGCGCTTCGAAGACCGCGCGCTTGACGGCGACGTCCTCGACGACGGCCTCGACGACGAGGGCGGCACCGGCGAGGTCGGCGACGGCGGAGGTCGCACGGATCCGGCCGATCGCGTCCTCGGCCCCGGCGCGGTCGAGGCGGCCCTTCGCGACCATGCGGTCGACGCGGTCCTGCACGATGGCGACGCCGCCGGTGGCCAGGTCGTCGTTGATGTCGTAGATCAGCACCGGGTGACCTGCGAGGAGGGCGACCTGGGCGATGCCCTGCCCCATGGTCCCGGCGCCGACGACCGCCACAGTGCGGGACCGCTCGATTGCTGTCATGTCCTGATCCTCCCGCACCGGGTTGTCCACAGGTCCGCCGGGCCCTCTTGTCCCGACCGATCGTTCGGTTACTCTAACTCCAGTCTGCTCTTCTTCACCCGCCCCTGCCTGATCTCAGTCTGCGACCCAGCCTGATCTTGCCCGGCTCAACGAGGAGTTGGTCCCTGATGGCCGCCGAGCTCACCGTCCCCCAGCTGTCCGACAAGCACAGCTCCACCCTGGAGCAGGCCCTGGCGGCCATCCGCAGCCGCGCCTACTGGTCCCCGCATCCCGAGCACCCCAAGGCCTACGGCGAGACCGCCCCGGCCGACGGGCTCGCCGCGTTCGAGGCCGTCCGCGGCACCCGTTTCGACCTGGGCCAGCCCGGTACGGACGGCTGGACCGGCGCCGAGGTGTCCCCCTTCGGCCCCGAGCTGGGAGTCGAGTACCCGCACGTCGACCCCGACGTGCTGCTGCCCGCGATGAAGGCCGGCATGGGCGCCTGGCGCGACGCCGGGCCCGAGGCCCGCGCCCTGGTCTGCATCGAGATCCTGGCTCGGATCGGCGCGCGGACGCACGAGTTCGCGCACGCGGTCATGCACACCAGCGGCCAGGCCTTCATGATGGCGTTCCAGGCGGGCGGCCCGCACGCACAGGACCGCGGCCTGGAGGCGGTGGCGTACGCGTACGCGGAGCAGACCCGCGTCCCGGCCCGCGCCGACTGGTCGAAGCCGCAGGGCAAGAAGGACCCGCTGGACCTCGGCAAGACCTTCACCGCCGTCCCGCGCGGCATCTCGCTGATGATCGGCTGCAACACCTTCCCGACCTGGAACGGCTACCCGGGCCTGTTCGCCTCGCTGGCCACGGGCAACGCGGTGCTGGTCAAGCCGCACCCGCGCGCCGTGCTCCCGCTGGCGCTCACGGTGAAGGTGGCCCGCGAGGTCCTCGCCGAGGCCGGGTTCGACCCGAACCTGGTGGCGCTGGCCGTCGAGCGGCCGGGCGAGGGCATCGCCAAGTCCCTGGCCGTCCGCCCCGAGATCAAGCTGATCGACTACACCGGCTCCACCGAGTTCGGCGACTGGCTGGAGACCAACGCCCGCCAGGCCCAGGTCTACACGGAGAAGGCCGGCGTCAACACGGTCGTCGTCGACTCCACCGACAACTACAAGGGCATGCTCTCCAACCTGGCGTTCTCGCTGTCCCTCTACAGCGGCCAGATGTGCACCACCCCGCAGAACCTGCTGATCCCGCGGGACGGCATCGAGACGGACGCCGGCCACAAGTCGTACGACGAGGTCGTCGCCGACCTCGCGGCCTCGGTCGGCGGCCTGCTGGGCGACGACGCCCGCGCCAACGCGCTGCTGGGCGCGCTGGTCAACCCGGACGTCAAGGCACGCCTGGAGGCGGCCGCCGCCCTCGGCGAGGTGGCCCTGGCCTCGCGCGAGGTGGCGAACCCGGAGTTCCCGGACGCGGTGGTCCGCACCCCCGTCATGGTCAAGCTGGACGCGGCCAAGCCGGACCCGGAGGCCCCGTACCTCTCCGAGTGCTTCGGCCCGGTCTCCTTCGCGGTGGCCGTGGACTCCACGGCGGACGCGCTGGAACTGCTGCGCCGCACGGTGCGCGAGAAGGGCGCGATGACGGTCGGCGCGTACACGACGTCGGCGGACACCGAGCGGGCCATCGAGGAGGTCTGCCTGGAGGAGTCGGCGCAGCTGTCGCTGAACCTCACGGGCGGGGTGTACGTCAACCAGACCGCGGCGTTCTCGGACTTCCACGGCTCGGGCGGCAACCCGGCGGCCAACGCGGCCCTCTGCGACGGCGCGTTCGTCTCGAACCGCTTCCGCATGGTGGAGATCCGCCGCCAGGCCTAGGGGACAAGCCACCCCCCGGGTCGTCCGTTTCGTGCTAGTCGGCCCGGGGCCCTCCCCAGTGGAAGAGGGTCATGGCCACGCTCGTGGCCAGGTTGTAGCTGGACACCTGCGGCCGCATCGGCAGGGACACCAGGTGGTCGGCCCGGGCGCGCCCCTCGGGTGATATAACCTGCCGCTCCGAGCCGAAGGCCAGCAGGGCGTCGTCCGGGAGGGTGAGGGCGCGGATGTCCTCGCCCTCCGGGTCGAGCGCGTAGAGCGGCCCGGCGGGCAGGGTGTCGAGCTCCACCCGGTCGACGGTGGTGGCGTAGTGCAGCCCGGCCCCGGCCCGGACCACGTTCGGGTGCCAGGGGTCGAGGTCGCCGCGGGTCACCACGCCCGTGGCGCCGAAGCCCGCGGCCAGCCGGACCACGGCCCCGACGTTGCCGAGGTTGCGCGGGTTGTCGAGCACGACGACGGGCGCGGTCCGCGGCCGCCGGTCGAGGCGTGCCCGTCCCGCGGCCCGGTCGGGCCGTACCGCCAGCGCCGCGACCCCGGTGGGGTGGACGCGGGGCAGCAGCGTGCGCAGGTCGGCCTTGCGCACCAGCCGCCCGATCTCGTCCGCGACGTCCGGAGCCAGCTCGTCGGCCAGCGCCCGTACGGCGTCCGGGTCACCGGCGACCGCGTCGCGCACGTCCGCCCCGAAGCGCAGGGCGTGCTTCAGGGCGTGGAACCCGTCGAGGACCACGAGGTCCCCCCGCTCGGCCGCGTCCTGCCACTCCCGCCCGCTCAGCTCACTCATGACCCCGACCCTACGGTCCCCCGGCCTGCACCTTCCCCACCCGGCCGACCGGTTCCCCCGCCACCGGGGCGGGTCTCGCAACGGCAGCCTGCGCGGCCGCCTCGGGCACCGGCGCGGCCGCCCGCACCCGGCCGGCGGCCCGGGCGCCGAGCCAGACCAGGAACCCGGTCGGCAGGAACACCGCGTCGGCGGCGATCATCGCCATGGAGAAGAACGGCAGCCCCAGCAGCACCGCGATCCCCGCGTGCTCCATCATCATCAGCGCCAGCAGCACGTTCTTGACCCGCCGGTTGAACACCGTGAACGGGAACGCGACCTGCACCACCACCGTCCCGTAGGACAGCAGCATCACCAGCGTCCCGCTCCCCGCCAGCACCGCCGACAGGCCCGGCCACGGCGTGAAGTAGTCCAGTCCGAGCGGGTAGTACAGCGCGGTCCCGTCCTGCCACCGCGATCCCTGGATCTTGTACCAGCCGGCCGTCGCGTAGATCAGGCAGACCTCCGCCATGATCACCAGCATGCCCGCGTTGTGCACGAGGTTCGCCAGGACGTCGAGGACCGCCCGCCCCTCGCCCTCCGGCTCGTACCGGTCCACCATCCACCAGACCGCCGACACGACCCACAGCGCCGCGAACGCGGCCAGCCAGCCGTAGCCGAACGACGCGGTCACCGCCCCGTACGCGAACACCGCGCCCAGCACGACCCACAGGACCGGTCCGGCCGCGCCCTCAGAGGCCGACCCCCGCAGCCGTGCGCGGCGCGCGTCCAGCGACCACACCTGCGCACACCGGGTCAGCACCAGGTACATCGCCATCAGGTGGATGACGTTGTCCCCGCCGTCGCCCATGAACACGCTGCGGTTCTGGAGGGACAGCACCCCGATCATGAACACGACGGACGTCGCGCGCGTCCGCCAGCCCAGCACCAGCAGCAGGCTCGACAGCACCGACACCGCGTACACGGTCTCGAACCAGAGCGCGGAGTCGGACCACATCAGCACCGTGAAGGCGTGGTTCGAAGCGATCAGCCGCTCCGCCAGCGCGAAGCTCCAGGGCCCGTCCGGGCCGTACAGCTCACCGCGGTCCGGGAACTCCCGCAGCAGGAAGAGCAGCCAGGTCGCCGAGAAGCCGATCCTGACGACGGCGCTCTGGTACGGGCCCAGCGACCGCCCGCTGACCTGCGCGACCGCCCGGCCGGCGGCGGCGCGCGCCCGCCTCAGAGCGTCCACCACGGCAGCTCCCGGTAGTACGTCCGGGTGTCGGTCTTCTCCTCGCTCCACGGCGGCGCCGGCACCGCCCGCGTCGCCGAGCGCAGCTGGATCCGTACGATCTCGCCCCGCACGTCGTCCTCCGCGAGCCGGTTCAGCGCGATCCGCCGCAGGTACCGCTCCGACAGTTCGCCGCGCTCGCCGATCGGCTTGTTGTCCTCGTCGTGCGAGCCGGTGAAGAAGTCCCAGGCCCGCCGCAGCTCGTTCTGCCGGGTGTGGCTCGGCAGCAGGCCGTGCCGGATCGCCGCGGCGTCCTGCGCGGACAGGTCGCGCCAGCCGACGGAGACCGGCTCGCCGCCGGGGGCGGAGCGGATCTCCGCCCGCACCTCCACCGCGATGTTCTGCTGGAGCGGGTTGGGGGCGAAGAGCTTCCAGTTCTGCTCGAACTCGGGATAGATCCAGTCGTCGACCGTCTGCGCGTGCTGCTTGCTCACCGTGTTGGACGGGGCGACGTGCAGGAAGACCAGCGCCAGGTGTCCGCAGGCGGCGAGGCCGACCGCGGCCAGCGCGAGGGCCGTGACGACGCGGTACGGGGCGGACAGGCCGGCTATTCCGGGAGCCCGCGGGGGCACCGGGCGGGCCGCGGGACCGGCCTGCGGATCGACCGGCGAATCGACCGGCGGATCGACCGGCGGATCGACCGGCGGAACAGCGTCTTCCGCGGGCTCGCGCTCGTTCGAATCCATCCCGCCCCGATCGTCCGGCGTCCACAGGGTTGACCTCAGAGGTTGACACCCTACGGGCCGCCGACCCACCATTGAAGAGTACGAACCGAACGATCGGTCGGTCGGGCGGTCAACAATCTCTGGCAGGGGGCCGGGATGGTGGCAGTGACCCCGGAAACGGGGCAGGACTCAGGCCTCGGGGCTGACCTCGGGGCACAGCTCGCGGCAGCCTTCGACGCCGCCGTGGCGGCCGACGAGCGCGTCGAGCCGCGTGACTGGATGCCCGAGGCGTACCGGGCCTCGCTCGTCCGCCAGATGGCCCAGCACGCCCACTCCGAGATCATCGGCATGCAGCCCGAGGCCAACTGGATCACCCGTGCGCCCTCGCTGCGCCGCAAGGCGATCCTGATGGCCAAGGTGCAGGACGAGGCCGGGCACGGCCTCTACCTGTACAGCGCCGCGGAGACCCTCGGCACCAGCCGCGACGAGCTGCTCGACAAGCTGCACTCCGGCAAGCAGAAGTACTCCTCGATCTTCAACTACCCCACGCTGACCTGGGCCGACGTCGGTGCGATCGGCTGGCTCGTGGACGGCGCGGCGATCACCAACCAGGTGCCGATCTGCCGGTGCTCGTACGGGCCGTACGCCCGCGCGATGGTCCGGATCTGCAAGGAGGAGTCCTTCCACCAGCGCCAGGGCTTCGAGCTCCTCATGGCCCTGTCCAAGGGCACCGAGGCGCAGCACGCGATGGCGCAGGACGCGGTGGACCGCTGGTGGTGGCCCTCGCTGATGATGTTCGGCCCGCCGGACGACGAGTCGGCGCACTCCGCGCAGTCCATGGCGTGGCGGATCAAGCGGCACTCCAACGACGAGCTGCGCCAGCGCTTCGTGGACATCGCCGTCCCGCAGGCCGAGGCGCTGGGCCTGACCCTGCCCGACCCGGACCTGAAGTGGAACGAGGAGCGCGGGCACCACGACTTCGGCGCGATCGACTGGGCCGAGTTCTGGGACGTGCTCAAGGGCAACGGCCCGTGCAACGAACAGCGGATCGGCCAGCGGCGCCGGGCGCACGAGGAAGGCGCCTGGGTCCGCGAGGCGGCCGCGGCGTACGCGCAGAAGCACAGTGCACAGAGCACCGCGAAGAACGAGGAGGCAGGCGTATGACGCAGAACTGGCCACTGTGGGAGGTGTTCGTGCGTTCGCGCCGCGGTCTCTCGCACACGCACGCGGGCAGCCTGCACGCACCCGACGCGGAGATGGCTCTGCGCAATGCCCGCGACCTCTACACCCGGCGCAACGAGGGCATCTCGATCTGGGTGGTCCCCTCCAACGAGATCACCGCGTCCTCCCCGGACGAGCGGGACCCGTTCTTCGCCCCCTCGGCGGACAAGCCGTACCGGCACCCGACCTTCTACGAGATCCCCGAGGGGGTGCACCACCTGTGAACGGCACCGATGTCACGACCTCCGACGTCACGGCTTCCGACGTCACGACCTCCGACGCCACGGCGGCGGCCGCCCTCGCGCTGGGGGACGACGCCCTGATCCTCTCCCACCGCCTCGGCGAGTGGGCGGGCCACGCCCCCGTCCTGGAGGAGGAGGTCGCCCTCGCGAACATCGCGCTCGACCTGCTCGGCCAGGCCCGCCTCCTGCTGTCCATGGCCGGTGACGAGGACGAGCTGGCGTTCCTGCGCGAGGAGCGGTCCTTCCGCAACCTCCAGCTGGTCGAGCAGCCGAACGGGGACTTCGCCCACACCATCGCCCGTCAGCTCTACTTCTCCTTCCACCAGCACGAGCTCTACGCGGAGCTCGCCGCCGGTGACGGCCCGTTCGCCCCGCTGGCGGCCAAGGCCGTCAAGGAGACCGCGTACCACCGCGACCACGCCGAGCAGTGGACGCTGCGGCTCGGCGACGGCACGCAGGAGAGCCGCGCCCGCATGCGGACCGCCCTGGACGCCCTGTGGAAGTACACCGGCGAGATGTTCCAGCCGGTGGACGGGGTCGACGGCGTCGACTGGGCCGCCCTGGAGGAGCGCTGGCTGGCCGCCGTGGGCGCCGTACTGGAGCGGGCCGGGCTCACCCTCCCCGAGGGCCCGCGCACCGGCGCCTGGGCCGCCGGGGCCGGCCGCCAGGGCCTGCACACCGAGTCCTTCGGCAGGATGCTCGCCGAGATGCAGCACCTGCACCGCAGCCATCCGGGGGCGTCATGGTGACGGACGCGCCCCGCGCCACGGCCCCGGCGGGCGACCCCGGGGCCACCGAGGCCATGACCCGCCTGGAGGCGGAGCTGGCCGGGATCGCCGGCTCCGTGCCCGACCCCGAGCTGCCCGTGCTGACCCTCGCCGAGCTCGGCGTGATGCGCGGCGTGCGGATGTACGAGGACGGGCACGTCGAGGTCACCCTGACCCCGACCTACACCGGCTGCCCCGCCATCGAGGCCATGTCCGCCGACATCGAGCGGGCCCTGACCGGCCACGGCATCCCGGACGTGCGGGTGCGCACCGTCCTGGCGCCCGCCTGGTCGACCGACGACATCAGCGCCGAGGGGCGGCGCAAGCTCGCCGAGTTCGGCATCGCCCCGCCGCGCCCGCACGCGGCCGGCGGGCCCGTCCCGGTCGCCCTCTCGGTCCGCTGCCCGAACTGCGGGTCGACCGACACCGAACTGCTCAGCCGGTTCTCCTCCACCGCATGCAAGGCGCTGCGCCGCTGCACCGCCTGCCGTGAACCGTTCGACCACTTCAAGGAGCTGTAGATGGCCGCGTCCACGCCGTCGCCCACGTCGGGCTCCGGGCGCCCCGCGCGCCACGGCGCCTTCCACCCGCTGACGGTGGCGGCGGTCGACCGGCTCACCGACGACTCCGTGGCGCTGACCCTGCGCGTCCCCGAGGAGCTGCGCGGCGAGTACCTGCACGCCCCCGGCCAGCACCTCACGCTGCGCCGGCGCACCCCCGGGGGCGTGGAGGTCCGCCGCACGTACTCGATCTGCTCGCCCGCCCCGGATGCCGCGGGCCCTGGCCCGGCGGCACTGCGGGTCGGTGTGCGGCTGGTGGAGGGCGGCGAGTTCTCCACGTTCGCCCACAAGGAGATCGCCGCCGGGGACGTGCTGGACGTGATGGTCCCGGCCGGGCGGTTCGTCCTGGAGCCGGCCGCCGCCCCGGCCGCCGGGCACTACGCGGCGATCGTCGGCGGCAGCGGCATCACCCCGGTGCTGTCGATCGCCGCGACGCTGCTGGCGGCGCGGCCCGACGCCCGGTTCTGCCTGGTCCGCAGCGACCGTACGGCCGCCTCGACGATGTTCCTGGACGAGGTCGCCGACCTCAAGGACCGCTTCCCTGACCGGTTCCAGCTGGTGACCGTCCTCTCCCGCGAGGAGCAGGAGGCCGGGCTGCCCTCCGGCCGGCTCGACGAGGAGCGGCTGAAGGCCCTGCTGCCCGCGCTGCTGCCCGTCGCGGAGGTGACGGGCTGGTTCCTGTGCGGCCCGTACGGGCTGGTCATGGGCGCGGAGCGGGCCCTCGGCACCCTCGGCGTGGTCCGGACCCGGATCCACGAGGAGGTCTTCCACGTCGAGGACGCGGCTGCCCCGGCCCCGGCCACGGCCCCGTCCCACGTACGGGTCACGGCGCGTCTCGACGGCCGTTCCGGGACCTGGCCCGTCCAGGACGGCGAATCCCTGCTGGACGCCGTGCTGCGCAACCGCGCGGACGCCCCGTACGCCTGCAAGGGCGGGGTCTGCGGCACCTGCCGGGCGTTCCTGGTCACGGGCGAGGTCCGGATGGACCGGAACTTCGCGCTGGAGGCGGAGGAGACGGAGGCCGGGTTCGTGCTGGCCTGCCAGTCGCACGCGGTGACCGAGGAAGTGGAGATCGACTTCGACCGGTGAGGCCGCGCCGGCTCCGGGGCGGGGCGTCCCCGGGGCCGTGCTCCTCCGAGGCTGTGCTTCTTCGGCAACCTGCTCTATCTTGACGCACCGTCAGGTCCGGACCGGGCCTGACGGGATCCGGTGCGCGCGGGAGGACAGGCAGTGGACTTCACCTTCACCGAGGAGCAGCAGGCCGCCGTCGAGGCGGCGAAGGCCGTCTTCGCGGACGTCGCCCCGGACGGCGTCCCCAGCCCGGCCCTGACCCCGGAGGCCGTCGCCGAGGACTTCGACCGGCCGCTGTGGGCCAAGCTCGCCGCGTCCGACCTGCTGGGCCTGGTCCTCGCCGAGGAGCACGGCGGCGCGGGCCTCGACGCGATCGCCCTGTGCCTGGTGCTGCGCGAGGCGGCGAGGGTGCTGGCCCGGGTGCCGCTGCTGGAGCACTGCGCCACCGCCATGGCCGTCCAGGCCCACGGCAGCCCCGAGCTGGCGGCCGCCCTGCTGCCCGGCGCCGGCCGCGGGACGGTCGTCCTGACCGCCGCCGCCCATGGGCGCAGCGGCCACGATCCCGCCGAACTCGCCGTCGCCGCACGGCGCGAGGGCCCGTTCTGGATCCTCGACGGGGTGCAGACGGCCGTCCCGTGGGCCCACGGCGCCGACTGGATCGCCGTACCCGCCCACGCCGGTGAGGGGGAGGCCGTCCTCGCGCTCGTCCCGCGCACCGCCGAGGGCCTCGCGCTGGCCGGCCAGGTCTCCACCAGCGGGGAACGGCTCGCCGAACTCGCCCTGGACGGCGTGCGGGTGCCCGCGGCGCACCTCATCGACACCCCGGGCGCCTGGGAGCGGCTCCACCGGCTCCTCGCCACCGGGACCTGCGCCCTGGCGCTCGGGCTCGGCGAGCAGGTTCTCGCGATGACCGGCCAGTACACCGGCAAGCGCGAGCAGTTCGGCTTCCCGGTGGCCACGTTCCAGGCCGTCGCCGTCCAGGCCGCCGACCGCTACATCGACCTGCGCGCCATGGAGGCCACCCTCTGGCAGGCCGCCTGGCGGCTCGACACGGCGACCGGCGGGGCCGGCGGCCCGCTGCCGGTCGCCGGGGACGTCGCCGTCGCCAAGATCTGGGCCTCGGAGGGGGTGCGCCGGGTCGTGCAGACGGCACAGCACCTGCACGGAGGCTTCGGCGCCGACACCGACTATCCGCTGCACCGCTACCACGCGTGGGCCAAGCAGCTGGAGCTCCAGCTGGGCCCGGCCGCGGCCCACGAGGAGGCGCTGGGCGACCTGCTGGCCGCCCACGCCCTCGCCTGAGCCCGCGGAGCCGGCACCCGGCGCCCGGCACGACCCGGGGAAAAGCCCTAGAGCACGAAGGCCGGGTTCCCGTTGTCGGTCACCATCGGGCGCCCGGCACCGTCCCAGGCCTGCATGCCGCCGTCGATGTTCACGGCGTCGAGGCCCTGGCGCACCAGGTACTGGGTGACCTGTGCGGAGCGCCCGCCGACCCGGCACATCACATGCACGCGGCGGCCGTCCTCGACGGCCTCCGTCAGCTCGCCGAAGCGGGCCACGAAGTCGCTCATCGGGATGTGCAGAGCACCTTCCACGTGGCCGGCAGCCCATTCGTCGTCCTCACGGACGTCGAGGACAAAGCCTTCGGAGGGCACCGCGGCGGCGTCCACCGAGGGAAGCGGTCCGAAGTTCATACGTCGCCTTCTCTCATCGCAGATCTGTTTCCCAACCTATCGGACGGCGCCCGCGGCGCGGCCGAACCGGATCACCGAGCGGTGAGGTCCGCCAGCTCCGCCTCGCGCTTCGCGACATCCGCGAGCAGCTGCTCCGCGATCTCCTCCAGCAGCCGGTCCGGGTCTTCGGGCGCCATCCGCAGCATCGATCCGATCGCGCCGTCCTCCAGCTCCCGGGCCAGCACCGACAGCAGTTCCTTGCGCCGTGCCAGCCACTCCAGCCGGGCGTAGAGCTCCTCGCTCTCGTTCAGCTGCCGCACGGCCTCCGGTACGGGACCCGCCGCCCACTCGTCGGCCAGCTCGCGCAGCAGCTGCTCGTCGCCCCGCCCGTAGGCCGCGTTGACCCGCGCGATGAACGCGTCCCGGCGCTCCCGCTCGGCATCGTCCCGGGCGAGGTCCGGGTGGGCCCGGCGGACCAGCTCGCGGTAGAGGCGGCGGACCTCCTCCGTCGGCCGCACCCGCTGCGGGGGCTGCACGGGGCGGTCGGTGAGCATCGCGGACGCGTCGTCGGAGATGCCCTCCGCGTCCATCCAGTCGTGGAACAGCTCGTCCACCCCGGGCATCGGCATCACCAGCGAGCGGGCGTCCCGGGCCCGGCGCAGGTCCTCGGCATCGCCGCTGCGCGCCGCCTTCGCCTCGGCGATCAGCGCGTCCAGCTCGTCGAGCCGCGAGTACATCGGGCCGAGCTTCTGGTGGTGCAGCCGGGAGAAGTTCTCGACTTCCACCCGGAAGGTCTCCACCGCGATCTCGAACTCGATCAGCGCCTGCTCGGCGGCCCGTACGGCCCGCTCCAGGCGCGCCTCGGGACGCTCGTCGCCCGTCTCTTCAGTCTGCTGCTCGCTCACCCGGCCACCCTAAGGCCGGTGGGCCCGGATCGACGTTTCACCGGGGGAACCTCCCGGCGGTGGCCGGGGGAGGAACATCGGCCCGGGACCGTGTCCGCTCAGACCCCGGCCTCATAAACCGCCCTCAGACAACGGCCTCAGACCCCGGCCACAGACC
>NZ_JBHYVA010000178.1:0-13158 GCF_042750055.1 Streptomyces sp. NPDC059456 | reverse complement strand
GCGACTGTTGTTTAAAAGACACCGCGGGGGGCGCGCCGGGGGCGCCCGCCCCCCGGCCGAGCACCGCGTCGAGGAGGTTCCCGTACGCGGTGACGGTGGCGGTGCGGTGCCGGGCCGTCTCGGTGACCGCCCGGGCGAACAGGGCGCCCCAGCACTCCCACTCCCCCTCCGCACCGGCGACGACGGCCTCGTCGTGCTCCGCGCGGTGGGCGTCGACCCAGCCCTCGACGTCGAGCAGCAGGCCGGGCAGCAGGCCGGCGCCCACGAGGTCGCACTGGGCGAGCAGGCGGGCGGTGCGGCCGTTGCCGTCGGGGAACGGATGGACGGTGAACAGCCGCAGCATCCCGAACGCGGCGGCGTCCAGCGCCGGCGAGGCCGTCCCCACGGCCCAGCGGTACCAGCGCTCGACGTGGCCGTGCAGGGCGCGCCCCGGAGCGACGGTGACGGCGAAGCGCTGCCCGTCGGGCCAGATGACCCGTGCGGGGGCGCGCCGGAAGCCGCCCGGGCCGGGGATGCTCGGATCGCCCGCCACCAGCATCCGGTGCAGATCGGCGAGCGCGTCCGGGGTGAAACAGGGCCGCCGGCCGGGCCGTTCGCGCAGTTCGTCCCGTACGGAGGCGACGGCGAGCAGCCCGGCGGCGGTACGGCCCTCGGCGGCGTCGGCGAGCCGCTCGGCGAGCAGCGCGGGAGCGGTGGGGTCCACGTGCCGCACGTGCAGCCGGGTACGGATCCGGGGGCGGTGGAAGAGGTCGGGATTTCCGAGGTGCGCGGCGGTGGCCGCGGTCAGGGCGGCCAGTGCCCCGTGGGCGCGGGCCCGGTCCGCGGCGGGTACGCACTCGGCGTCCGGCGGTGGTACGACGGGACGGATCCGCCGTACCACCGCGGTGGCGGGGGCTGCCATCAGCAGCCGTGTACCGAGATCACGCCGGTGGGCGCGGTGACGTTGACCGCCTGGGTGCTCTGGCCGGCGCTGCTCGTGGTGGTGATCGCGTAGACGTTGGTCTGCCACTCGACGTACACGCCGATGCTCTGGCCCGGATTGACGCTGGTGTGCAGTCCGTAGGACTTCTCCACCGCGGTGTTGAGCTCGGTCCCCACCTCGGCCTTGAGCGCGGCGGACAGTTCGGCCGTCAGGCCCGCGTTGACCTTCACCGACACGTTGTACTTGATGTTCTGGTCGATCCCGAGGACGGTCTGGCCGGTGTTGCGGACGCACTTGAACTGGTCGTCGATCGCCTCCTCCCACTTCGCGCCCTGGCTGACCACGATCGCGGTGGTGTGCGAGCCGCTCCCGCCGCCGCCCCCGTACCAGGGCTGGCCGCTGTGGTCCGACTCGGGCGGGATGTGCCCGATGACGACGATGGGGTCGTTGACGTTGTCCCAGGGGTCGCAGCTCGTGTAGCAGTCGGCGGCGAACGCCGCCTGGGGCACCACCAGGGCGGGTACGGCGGTGAGGACGGTGACGCCGAGTGCGACGGCACTCAGCGCGGTCTTGAGCTGCACGGTCTCTCCACGGGAGGTGAGTCGGGGTGGGGCGCGCTCCGCGCGCCCCCGTCGTGGGAGAGTCTGCTGGCGACGGCGCCGGCGGGCATCCGTAGGTCTACGCAAGGCGGCTACGCAACCGGGGGTCCGAGCAGTCGGGAGAGGGCCACCCGCGAGGAGACGCCGAGCTTGCGGTAGGCGCTGCCGAGATGGGTGTCGACGGTCCGGGTGCTCAGGACGAGTCGCTCGGCGACCTGCCGCGAGGACAGCCCGGTGGCGGCGAGCTCGGCCACCTCGCGCTCCCGGACGCTGAGCGCGGCGAGCGGATCCGCGGTGCCGGGGCCGGGGCTCGCGGCGACGAGTGCGGCCCGTGCCCGGGCGCCGTCCTCGCAGAGCCGCAGCGCCCCGCACGCGCGCGCGGCTTCCAGGGCCTCGTCGAGCGTGCCGAGGGCCACCGCGGGGCCGTGCGCCACGGCCAGGGCCGGGGTTGCGGCGATCAGCGTCCAGGCCCGCAGGACCGGCATCCGCAGGGCGGCGAAGGCGCGGGCCGCGTCGAGGGAACGGTCGGCCGCCCGTGCGGGATCGCCGTGCGCGAGGGCGAGTGCGGCGGCTGCCCGGTCGGCCTGTGCCTGCTGGAACGGTGTCCGGCCCAGGCGCTCGGCGGCGGTGTCGGCCGCGCGGGCGGCGCGGGCGGCGGTGGCGAGGTCGCCGCACTGGGCCGCCGCGGTGGTCATCAGCGCGAACAGGGAAGTCCGGGAAGGGGGTTGGAGCAGTTCGAGTTCCGGTCCGCCGCCCTCCACCAGGGTGCGCAGGCAGGAGGCCGGATCGCCGCCCAGCAGCCTGGCCACGGCGAGCAGGCCCAAGGCGGAGCCCGCCCACCAGCCGGTGCCGGGGACGGTGGCCCGCAGCCCCGCCTCGGCCAGCTCCACGGCCTCGGGGGTCCTGCGCCGCGGGGCGGCCCACAACAGTGCCGAGGCGCGCAGGGCGATGGCGAGGCCGGCCGCGTCCGGGGCGCCGATCTCCCCCGCGAGCCGCTCGGCCTCGCGCGCGTGGTGCTGCGCCGTGTCCAGGCGGCCCGCCCACTGGTCCAGGATCGACAGGCCGAGCAGCTGGTTGACCGCGATGTGTTTGTGCGCGCCGCCGCCCGCGGTCGCCAGGCCCCGGGAGAGGTGGCGGCGGGCGTCGGCGAAGTGCTCCACGTACAGCTCGGCGCAGCCCAGCAGGGCCAGTACCTCGGGGGCTCGGCCCGCCACGGTGTCGGGGCGGGAGTCGACGAGCCGGGCGTACCGGGCGACTTCGGGAACGGCGCGCGTGAAGTCGCCGACGTAGCTGTCGCAGAAGGCGGCCAGGACACCGAACGCGGTGCGTCGGTCCTCGTCCGCTGCGGCGACGGCCCGGGCGGCCTCGTGGGCGAGGTCGCGGACCTCGGCGGCGGTACCGCGCAGGGCGTGCAGCAGGCCGTAGTCGAAGACGAGGTCACCCGTCTCCGGGGGCAGCGGCGCGGACAGCGGCCGGGCCAGTGCGTCGACGACGGTACGGGCCGCCGCGTCGGCCTCCTCGTACCGGCCCAGGAGGCGCTCGATGCCGACCCGCACCGCCAGTGCCTCCGTGCGGAGCCGGCCGGGCAGGGCGCCGGGGGTGCGCAGCAGCTCGTGGGCGAGGGATCGCGCCTCCTGTGGTCGGCCGGCGGCGGTGAGGGCCCGGCAGCAGTCGAGGGCGAGGCGGGCGCGGGCATGGCCTCCGCCGCCTTCGGCGGGTGAGTACGTGAGGGTCAGGCGCAGCCAGCGGGCGGCGGTGGCGGGTTCGCGGGCGAGGACCTCTGCGGCGCCTTCGGCGAGTACGCGCAGGACTCGTACGGGGTCGGCGGCCGCGGGCAGCACGTGTTCGGCGTGCCGGGCGCGGGCGGCGGCCCCGGCGCCGCGGGCGTCGAGCAGGGCGAGGGCGCGGCGGTGGGCGTCGTGGCGCAGGCCGGGGTTCATCCGGTGGTGCACGAGGTGTCCCAGTACGGGGTGGCGGAAGACGAGGGCGCCGGCCGGTCCGCCGGAGCGGATCAGGTCGGCGGCGGCGAGGGCGCCGAGGGCGGCGGCGGTGCGGTCTGCGGGGCACCCGGCCACGTGCGCGGCGTCGCCGGGGTGAAAGGGTTCTCCGAGGACGGCGGCGGCGGCCAGCACCTCGGCGCAGTCGGCCGGGAGGGTTTCGAGTTCGGCGAACACCGGTGCGGCGGCGCGCAGCAGCGGGCCTGCCGCCGCATCGGACCGTGTCGGCCACTGGTCGGGGTCGTGGCCCGCCGCCATCAGGACGCGCAGGGCGCGCGGGTTGCCCAGGGAACCCGTGGCCAGCTGCTCGGCCGGCCCGCAGCCGCCGGCCAGGGAGGCGATGGCCGCGGCGTCCAGCGGCGCGGGCTCCAGGCGGAGGAGGTGCCCGGTGTGCGAGGCGTCGTCGAGGGCGGCGAGCAGGGCCGGCGGGGTCTGTCGGGGCCGCAGGGCCAGAGCCAGGACCAGCGGGCGCCCGGCGCATTCCTCGGCGAGGAGCTCCACGAGCCGGGCCGAGGCGGGATCCGCGTGGTGGAGGTCGTCCAGGACGAGAACGCTCCCGCGGCCGCCGTCCCGGCGCGCGCATCCGTCGAGCAGTGCGCGTAACAGCTCGCGGTCGGCGGCGGTGTCCCACGGCGGACCCGCTTCGGCTGCGGGCGGGCGGGGGGCGGCGGCCGCCGCCGGGGCCGTGGACCGTATCCAGGCCTCGCGGAAGACCTGGTACGGCTTGGCTTCCCGGGAGCGGGCCCGGCCTCGCATTACCGTGGCACCCCGTTCGACGGCGAGCTGCGCGAGCAGGTTCAACAGGGCGGTCTTTCCGGTGCCGGGGTCCCCCGCGACCTCCAGGACCGTGCCACGGCCCGCACCGAGGTCCTCGACGGCCCGGACGAGCGCTGCGGTCTCCTCCCGCCGCCCCGCCAACGCCGGTGTGTCTGACACGGCTGCCCCCCTCCGCGCCCCGGAGGGCGACTGCGGGGAATGCTAACGATCTTCACAAGAAGGTGACAAGAGACGAGAACCGTACGAAGCGCCGCCCCCGCCCGCCGCGGCAGGCCACCCCGCGCCCGCGGCCGCATCCGCATCGGAATCCGCATCGGAATCCGTACCGCATCCGCATCCGCATGCGCGGAAGATCCGGTCCCGGGCGCCGGTCACGTCGTCCTCCGCCTCCGGTGCGGTGCCGGCGGTCGCCCGCCGTCCAGGCGGCCGCCGGCACGTGGACACCGGTCAGCGGTGGCGTCGGCCCCAGCTCTCGGTGTCGACCGTGCGGCCGCGGTCATCGCGCAGCGTCGCGGTGTCGGCGCGGTTGTCCCAGACGTAGTCGCGGCGGTTCTGGAACAGGTCCGTGCGGGTGTTGCGGCCGGTTCCGGTGTGGACGCGGATCGTGGCCCGGCCGTTGATGCGGACGTTGTCGAAGCGGTAGCGGTTGCCGTCCTCGCCGCGCAGGGTCCAGCCGCGGAGGTTGATGCCCTCGCCGGTGGTGTTCTTGATCTCCACCCACTCCCCGTTCAGCGACCGGTTCGAACGGTCGTCGCGTCCGGGGCTGTCGGCCTGGACCCGGCTGATCTCCACCCTCGGATGCTGCCGCTTGCCGTGGTCCTGGGCGGCTGCCGGCAACGCCGCGGCGCCGACGACGGATCCGGCCACCAGCACTGCGGCGGCGATGCGTCGAACGGAGGAGGAAACAGATGCCATGGTGACGCTCCCTCAAGAGCAGTGTCCCGCCGGCCGAAAGGGGCGGCGAGGCGCTGTGGGGTCCCGGCCCGGAGCGAGCCGAGGGCCACACTCTCGACCCCGTACCCACCCCGCTGCAGCCCCACCGGGCGGCGGTTACCGGACACGGACATTCCCGTCACGGTCGCCTGCACACCGCACACACATCGGTCGGGCGTGGCCCTGACATCAGGTGCCCGCTACACCCACCCGCACCGCCGACGCCGTACCGGAACGACACGCTCCGGCGCACCACCGGGCGCATCCACCCACCGCCTCACCCACCCGGAGCAGCGGATCGAGTAACAACCGTTCTCCGGAATTCTTCGCACCCGCGTCTACATCAGCACAAACCTCCGAGCCCGGGCGCGGCGGACTCCAGGTGCGCAAACCTGGCCAACGACCGGTTCCGGGGCTGGGACTTCGGCAGGCCGTCCTCGGACGCCGACGACGTCCGGGGCGACGGAACCGGGGACGACCCGCAGAGCGCCGACGGGGTGGCCCGCGAAATGACGCACGGCATCACCGGCATGACCGCCGGCCTGGATCCGGGCGGCGAGGCCGGCGGCCTGAACGAGCCCACGAGTGACGTCTTCGCCACCCTGGTGGAGTTCTCGGCGAACAGCGGCGAGGACCGGCCCGACCACACGATCGGCGAGGGCCTGCGGCGGAGCACGGCGGTGACGGGCATCGGCAACGAGAAGGCCGGGAAGATCTGGTACCGGGCGCCGACCCGCTGCGTGGTGCGGCTGCGGGCGGACCGGGTCATCCGCCGAGGAAATCCGTCGTGGTCGCCACGAACCGGGGAGCGTCGTCGATCCAGGGACAGTGGCCCGCTCCCGGTTGCACCACGAGGGTGGCGTCGGGGAACACTCCCGCGAACTCGGCAGCCGACGCGGGCGGGCTGTTGACGTCGAACTCTCCGGTGAGCAGGAGGACGGGGCTTGCACAGGCGGCGAGCGCCGTACGCGTGCCCTGCGGGTCGAAGGCACCCTCGGCGCCGAAGAGGGCGACGGCATCCTGGTTGCCCGGCCGGGCGGCCGCATGCCGCTCCCGCGCCGTGGCGTCCCACCGGCCCCAGAAGAAGGGCGCAACGGCCTCCCAGTCGCTGCCCGTGCCCTCGGTGATCGCCTGCAGCGCTGCGAACGCCGCCGGGAACCACGGCTCGTCCTTGCGCAGCAGTGCGACCTCGCGCCGCATCTCCCCCGTGATCCCCACCCCCACGGCTCGGGTGCCGGGGCCGACGAGGACGAGTTTGCCGGTCCTTTCCGGGTGCCGGGCCGCGTACTGCGTTGCGATGTTCGCTCCGGCGGAGTGCCCGAGGAGATCCATCCCGGAAAGGCCGAGGTGGTCGCGCAGCGCCTCGACGTCGCCGACCAGGCGATCGCAGCGGTAGGAGGAGGTGTCCTCGGGAACCGCGGACCGGCCGGTGCCGCGAAGGTCCAGGAGGATCAGCCGGCGGTGCGCGGCCAGGCCTCCGAGGTCGCCGAGGTAGGCGGAGTCGGCTGGACCTCCCGGTACGCAGACGACCGGGTCGCCCTCGCCGATCACGCGGTACGCGAGCTGGGTTCCGTCAGGTGCGCAGAAGGTGGGCATGACACGGATCCTGTCAGCTATAACCCGGTTGTACAACCTGGTTATCCCGTGGGGATCCGGGGCCGAGACGCTCACCGACGACCAGGCCGGACGTTTCACGTAGCCGTGAGGGAGCAAGCGCCGATCAGGGGATCCGGTAGAGGAGGTTGGTCGCATGTCGGGCGCGAGCAAGAACGACGACGTCGTCGCGGTGATCCTGGAGGACCACCGGACCATGGAGGAGCTGTTCCGCCGGATGCGGAGCGTGGAGGCCGACCGCGCCGCGGCGCTGGCAGAGTTTTCGGCGCTGCTCATCGCCCATGGAGAGGCGGAGGAGAGCGAGGTGTACGGCGCGCTGAAGCGGTTCCGGGACATCGAGAACGAGGAAGTGGATCACGGGTCGGAGGAGCACGCCGAGGGCAACGAAACCCTGCTGAAGTTGCTCGAGGTGGAAGACGTCGGGTCCGAGGAATGGGACGAGCAGCTCGAGGAACTGGTCAAGGCGGTCACGCACCACCTCGACGAGGAGGAGCGGACGATCCTCAACGGCGCGCGGGAGAACGTCCCGGACGAGCGCCGGGCCGAGCTGGGCTCGGCCTTCCTCCGGGAACGCGAGCGGCAGCTCGCCTCGGACTGCGGCAGCATCGAGAACGTCCGCAAGATCGTCGGCGGCTGAGCGCGGGAGCCCCACCCGGGACGGGCTACTCGGGCGGGGTGGCGATCTGGATCAGGTTGCCGCAGGTGTCGTCGAAGACGGCCGTGGTGACGGGGCCCATGGCGAGGGGCTCCTGGGTGAAACGGACACCGAGGCCGCTCAGGCGCTCGTACTCGGCATGCACGTCGTCGACGGCGAACTGGGCGAGGGGGATGCCGTCCTGGACCAGGGCGTCACGGTACGGCTTCACGGCCGGATGGCCGGCGGGCTCCAGCAGGAGTTCGGTGCCGCCGGGCTCGTCCGAGGCGACGACGGTCAGCCACCGGTGCTCCCCACCCAGCGGGACGTCGTGCTTCTTCACGAAACCGAGGATCTCGGTGTAGAACCGCAGCGCCTTGGCCTGATCATCGACGAAAAGGCTGGTCAGGTGGATCCTCATGGGGCGTTCTCCTTGGATTCGGACGAGGCGGGCGGCGACGGCCACCGCTCGGCGATCTGCCGCAGCGGGTCGGTGTTCAGGTCGTGGAACTTGTAGCGGCCCTCCCGCCGGGAGTCCACGAGCCCGGCCGCTTCCAGCACCGCGAGGTGCTGGGAGACACCCTGGCGCGAGATGGTGAGCCGGTGCTTCATGCTCAGCCGGGAGCAGATCTCGAACAGGGTCTGGCCGGACCTCTCCACGAGCTCGTCGAGAATGATGCGGCGCGTGGGATCGCCCAGGGCTTTGAAGAGTTCGTCGGCCACGCCACCACCATAGGCAAGCTGCGACTTGCCTATCAAGTCGCCACGCTCCATGGCCGGGGACCTTCGGCGACACGGCGGTGAACGAGCTGCCCGGACCCGAGGACGGATGCATGCTGAAGGCGGGGGCGTCGCGGACTCCGCGTTGCCCCCGCCGGCTTTTGGAGGCCTTGCACATGCTGGTCACGCACACGCTCGACCGCAGCACGCTCAGAGTGAAGGTCCACAGGGACCTGGACATCACCAACCGGGCGGCGGCTGCCCTGCAGATCGAGGCGCTCGTCGCGGCCAACCGCCCGGAGCGGGTCATCCTGGAACTGCCCACCGCCGAACCGGCCCCCGCCACGCTCAGCGCCGTGGCTCGCGCGCAGCGGATGTGCCGCAGCCTGAACGTCGCGTTCACCGTTACGGGAGCGCACGTCCGCCTCCAGGAGACCCTCGGCCAGGATCCGGCGCGGCGGCTGGACTCAGGGGCGCGCCGCCGGCGCTGACCCGGTTCCGTTCAGCCCCGGGCCAGTGGGAGCGCCCGGCGCCGTCGGCACCCGGCGCCGCGTCATCCGGGGAGGTCGTGAACGGACCCGGGCCGGTCGAGGCCCGGAATGTTGCACCTGTGGCGTGCCGCTTCCTTCGTCCAGGCGGGGACGGGGTCGACGAAGTACTGGACTTCACCGCGGCGGTAGGCGTCGAGATCCCGTTGGAGGGCGGCACACCGGCACTGATCGGAGGGGGCGGCGGTCGCCGCGGCGGGTGTGAGCAGAAGTCCGCCGACGGCAAGGGCGGTGGCGGCGGCACGAAGGCCGCCACGAGGAATGCGCTTCATCGAGTACGAGGACGAGTACGACATGTTGTCCGGGCCGGCGGGCGGCCGGCACCGGCCTCCTTCCGCAGGACGGTGAGCGGGCGCCCAACGTACTCCCGGACGGCCCTCGCCCTCCGCGGATCGGACGCGAATGGCCGACACGAGTCCCTCGCCCCCGGGGAGGTGAGGACGCCCCGGCGTTGCGGCCGGGCCGTCAGAACCAGGCGGCTTCGCGGAACGCCTCCGAGGGGCCGGACGGGTGACCTTCGCTCCCGGTTGGCCGATGCCGGTTCCTCGTGCGGCCGCTTCGTACGGAGGGGTCGGCGAGGGTGGTGCGATGGTTCGCGGCTCGTCGTGGGCCGCCGTCGTCTTCGGGAGTGTGAGTCATGCGCCGTACCGTGCCCGTCCTGCTTGCCGCTGTCGCCGTGACCGGGGCACTCGCTGCTCCCGCTGCCGCGGCGGATCCGACGCCGATCACCTCGCCGTACGTCCAGGCCGCCGCAGACGTCTCCGCCACCGGTGTGCTGAGGCGGGCGAAGAACATCGACTGGGTGCGCCACGTCGACACCGGCCGGTACTGCGTGAACGTCAGCGACCAGGTGAACGTGGCGTTCAGCATCGTGCAGGTCGAGCTGCCCAACTCCAACCGCCGCAGTTTCAGCACCGCTCCCAATCCCGTCTGCGGCGCGAACACCGTCACGGTCTTCACGTACGACCTCAAGGGGAGCTACGTCGACAACCCCTTCACCGTCGCGGTCCTGTGAACGTACGGGCCGCGGGCGCAGCGGACGCGTGAGGTGCAGGTGTAGGTGCAGGTGCAGGTGCAGGTGCAGCGGCTCAAGCTCTCATGTTCCTCAAGTGGCGGGACCACCCTCTCCCTCTCGATGAGAATGGCGGGGAAACGGGGGTGGAGGACATGGGATATCTCGTGGTCGTGGCGATCGCCTTGATCGTGATACTCATCGCGGCGGTCCGCGACCGGAACAAGCCGCCACGGAAGCGCCGCGGCAGTTCCTGGGGCGACGGCGGAGGATTCGGCTGCGGCGGCGGCTCGTCCTGCGGGGGCGGCTCGTCCTGCGGGGGCGGTGGCGGAGACTGACGCTTCCGGCCGCCCCTCCTGGGTGCGCGAGCAGCAACTCTCCCGCGGGTGTGCAGTGCGGCAGGGCGAAGCGGACGAGGGGCTCGAACGGCTTCTCCGCGGTGGACGTCCCGGAGTCGAGATGTCCGTAAGGCTGCCGCCGGTGCCGGTGAGCTCCGGCAAGGCCTCGGTCAACGAGGGCGACGGCCGGTTGCCGCGCCCCACCGGCATGTCGCCGTACCGCACGTGCGGATGTCGGGGTGGGCTCCGGCCCAGTTGCCGAGCCCGTACCCGGAGGTCATGCACAGCAGCCGGCCCGCGGGGGTGACGGCGACCGCACCGTCCGGAAGCACGGCCGGGGTCGGTCCGTCGTCCTCGGGTACGGCCGACGGGCTGCCGCCCGGCACGGCCTGTCCGGACAGGCGGTGGCGGTGGGCGTCCCGGCGAGGCCGTAGCGGGTGAGGCGGGTCACCGCGGGGGGCGTCCCGGCTGGGGCGATCGCGTTGCTAGATTGTTCGGCGGCCCGGTCCCCAGGCCCCGGACGAGATGCGCCGTACCCGGTCACGCACGACGACGCGCAAGGCACCGCCCCACCGGCAGGTGCCGTGGCGCTGTCCGGCCCCGGGCGGCGTTCCCGTGTCGTACAGATGGGCTGACCACATGACCGTGCCGCTGACCCGCACCCTTTACCGGACGACCGCCCACGCCAGTGGGGGCCGCACCGGTTCGGTGCTCACCGATGATGGTCGTCTCGACGTCCGTCTGGCGCCGCCGCGCAAGAACACGCCCGGTACCACCAACCCCGAGCAGTTGTTCGCAGCCGGGTTCGCCGCCTGTTTCACGTCTGCGCTGGCCGAGGTCGCGGCCGAGTTCGGGGCGGACGCCTCGGCCGCGCGCGTCGCCTGCGAGGTGCAGCTCGGTACCACGGACACGCCTGCGGGCTACGGTCTCGCGGTCGGCCTCACGGTCTCCCTGCCGGGGTGGAAGGCGGCCGACCTCCTGCCCCTGCTCCACCGGGCGGACGCCGTCTGCCCCTACTCCCAGGCGGTCCGCGGGAACATCGCGCTCTCGCTGCGGGCCGTGGACGCCGGCGCCGATGCCTGAGCCGCTCCCGGCCCGGGAGGGGCAGGGCATCGCGCCGCCCGAGCGGGGCGCGTGGCTGCGGCGCGGCATCAGCCGCAACGGCGGGCCCCTGGTGGAAGACCGCGAGGTGGTGTGGCTCCAGGCCGGTCCGCACTTCGCCGACAGCCGGGGTTTCGCGGGCGTCACGACCTTCGACGGCTCCCGTGTCCGGTTCCACCACCTGGAGGGCGAGCCCGGCGAGGACACGGGCGCCTTCCGGTGGGAGGGTGCGAACCTGATCGAGTGGGGCACCAACCCGGACGGCAGCACGTTCCTGGAGGTCTGGACCCCGCTGCCGGGCGCCGAGGGCGACACCGGCTCCTGGACCGGTGCCGGCTACCGCGTGGTGCGCGTCGGCCGGCATGTCGTGCACGTCGATTCCCGTACGGGTACGTACTGGCGGACGTGACCGGCGACGGCTACTGCCTCCGCACCGCGGGCGGTCAGTGGTCGCCGGCGGTGGCGAAGTCGGGCAGCTCGGTGGAGAGCAGGTGGTCGGCGGCGCCGTCGAGGAGCCGGGCCGTCTCCGTCGAACGGGGGAGCATGGTCCTCTCGTAGGCGTGGACGGCTTCGGCGACGGTGTCGTGGCGGGCGAGGGCGAGGGCGAGTTCGCAGGCGTCCAGCATGGCCAGGTTGACGCCGACGCCGAGCGGGGGCATGAGGTGGGCGGCGTCGCCGAGCAGGGTGACCGTGGGGTCGTGCTCCCAGGTGTGCGGGACGGGCAGGGCGAAGATCGGGCGGTTGACGTAGGGGCCGTCGTTGTCGGTGATCAGCCGGCGCAGGCGGGGCGACCAGTCGCCGAAGCGCTCCATCAGGAGGGCGCGGATGCCGTCGGTGTCCTGGGGGGTGAGGCCGGCGCCGGTGATCCAGTCGGCGGGGACGCGCTGGATGACGTAGACGCGGATGTGGTCGCCGCTGTTGCGCTGGGCGAACAGGCCGCGGTCACCGTCGGCTGCGGCGGCGCTGCCCTGGCCGACGAGCGCGGCGATGTCGGGGTGCCGGGTCTCGACGTCGTGGAACCAGGCTTCGAGAAAGCTCACGCCGCTGTAGCGGGGGGTGGCCCGGGAGATGGCCCGGCGCACCGTGGACCAGGCGCCGTCGGCCCCGATGACGAGGTCGGCTTCGAGGGTGGTGCCGTCGGTGAACTGCAGCCGTCGAGGGCCTTCGGCGGGGCCGCCGACGGCCTGCAGGGTGTGGCCCCAGCGCACGGTGCCGGGCCGGAGCGAGTCGAGGAGCAGGTCGCGCAGCTGACCGCGGTCGATTTCCGGCTTGAACCGCTCGCCCTCCTCGGGGACCTGGTGGAACAGCATCGCTCCGGCCGCGTCCATCTGGCGCATCTCCTGCCCCTCGGGCCGGGCCAGTCGGAAGAACTCCTCCAGCAGGCCTGCTTCGCGCAGGGCGATCTGGCCGTTGTCGGCGTGCAGGTCGAGGGTGCCGCCCTGGTCGCGGGCGTCGGGGCCCGCGTCACGGTCGTGGACGGTGGCGGTGATGCCGTGCAGCTGCAGGATGCGGGCGCAGGTCAGACCGCCGGGGCCGGCGCCGATGATGGCGATGCGGGGCGCGGGGAGGGTGTTCATGGGGGTGGTGCTCCGTTCGTTGCCGGCAGCAGTGCCGGGAAGAGGGGCGGCGGGAGGGGCCCCGCAGCCGCCGTTCCAAAAAAGCACACTCACCCAATAAGTGCAACGACTCAACTTTTGAAGCGAGTGAACCGAAGGAGTAGGGTGTGGGCATGCCCAGCACCACGCCCGGCCCTACGCCCGGCCCTACGCCCGGCACCACGCCCAGCGCCACGACCGGTCCCCCGCCTGCGCCGACGGGGCGCCGCGAGCGCAAGAAGGCCGCAACCCGCCGGGCCATCGCCGACGCCGCGCTGCACCTCTTCCTGGAGCGCGGGTACGACGAGGTCGGCATCCGCGAGATCGCGGACGCCGCCGACGTGTCGAACACCACGCTGTTCAAGCAC
>NZ_JBHYVA010000177.1:0-13207 GCF_042750055.1 Streptomyces sp. NPDC059456 | reverse complement strand
ACCGCAGTTCGGCTCGTACGGGGCCACCGCCGCCGACATCTCCGTCGCCTTCGTCTCGGCCGCCGCGGCGGCCCTCGGCGGCGACGGGATGCCCACCCGGCGCCGCCGGGTCGCCGTCCGCGGCACCCGCGGCATCGGCCCGGGCGACCTCCTGCTCAACTCCCGGGTGGGCGCGGTCGATGTGGACGCGCGCAGCGGCCTCGTCACCCTCGACGGGGACCCGCTGCGCTCCGAAGCGGCCGACTCGGTCTCCCTCAACCGCCTGTACTTCCTGTAAGGACCCCGCCATGACGAACAAGCCCGCCGCCGACGGATTCCGGATGCCCGCCGAGTGGACGCCCCACGAGCGCACCTGGATGGCCTGGCCCAGCCCCAACCCGACCTTCACCGACGAGCGGGAGCTCGCCGAGGCCCGCGCGGCCTGGGGCGCCGTCGCCCGCGCGGTGCGCGCGTACGAGCCGGTGACCCTCGTCGTCTCGCCCGGTGACGCCGAGAGCGCCCGCGCGATCGTCGGGGACGACGTACAGCTGGTGGAGCGGGAGCTCGACGACGCCTGGATGCGCGACATCGGCCCGACCTTCGTCACCGACGGGGCCGGCGAGCTGGCCGCCGTGGACTGGACCTTCAACGGCTGGGGCGCCCAGGAGTGGGCCCGCTGGGAGCACGACTCCAAGGTCGCCCGGCACGTCTCGGACCTCGCCGGCACCCGTACGTACAGCACCCCGCTGGTCAACGAGGGCGGCGCCATCCACGTCGACGGCGAGGGCACCGTGCTCCTCACCGACACCGTGCAGCTGGGCGCCGGGCGCAACCCCGACTGGACCCGCCAGCAGGTCGAGGAGGAGATCCACGCCCACCTCGGCACCACCAAGGCGATCTGGCTGCCCTACGGCCTGGCCGGCGACTACGGCACCTACGGCACGCAGGGCCACGTGGACATCGTCGCCGCCTTCGCCCGCCCCGGCGTGGTGATGGTGCACACCCAGCCCGACCCGGCCCACCCGGACCACGAGCGCTGCAAGACCATCGCCGCCATCCTGCGCGCGTCCACCGACGCGCGGGGCCGGCAGCTGGAGGTCGTGGAGATCCCGGCGCCGACCGTGCTGGAGGAGGACGGGGAGTGGGTGGACTACTCCTACATCAACCACTACCTGTGCAACGGCGGCGTGGTGCTGTGCTCCTTCGACGACCCGCGCGACGAGGAGGCCGCCGAGATCTTCCGCGGCCTGTTCCCCGAGCGGACCGTGACCCTCGTTGACGCACGTACGATTTTCGCCGGGGGTGGCGGTATCCACTGCATCACCCAGCAGCAGCCGAAGGTCTGACCCGAGGCGGATCGACGAAGGAGTGGCCCATGGCGGCGGGTGGAGTGCGCGCGGTGCGGAAGAACGCGCCGCCGCGCGAGGACGTACTCGTCGCCGCCATGGCCACGATCGCCGAGCGCGGCCTGGAAGGCCTGACCATGGCCGGCCTGGGCCGCCAGGTCGGCATGAGCAGCGGCCACCTCCTCTACTACTTCGGCAGCAAGGACGAGCTCCTGCTGCAGACCCTGGAGTGGAGCGAGGCGGCCCTCGGCGCGAAGCGGCGGGCCCTGCTGTCCCGCCGCGGCCCGGCCGGCGAGCGGCTGCGGGCCTACGTCGACCTGTACGTGCCCGAGGAGGCCCGGGATCCGCACTGGACCCTGTGGCTGGAGGTCTGGAACCGCTCGCAGAACGCCGGCCCGCAGGAGCGCGAGCGCCAGGCCGCCATCGAGGGCGCCTGGCACCGCGACCTGGTGGCCCTGCTCGCCGAAGGCGTCTCGCGCGGGGAGTTCCGGCCCGTGGACCCGGACCGCTTCGGCGCCCGGCTGCGGGCGCTGCTCGACGGGTTCAGCATCCAGGTCGCCGTCGGCCTGCCGGGCCTCTCCCGGGAGGGCATCCTGGACCACGTCCGCGAGTTCCTCGCCGACGCCCTGACCCCGTAGGGGCGTCCTGGGGTGTCCGCGGGCCGGGCTGACCGCATGCTGAGATCGGCGTCCACGGGCCGCGAGCGGTGTGGCACACTGCGAGCGTGCTTGCTCAGCTCGTGATTATGGACAGCAGCGCGCCGGTCCGCAGTGACCGCTGAACCGTGGAAGAACTTCGCGGCAGCGGCCATCGTGCCCCAGACCCGCGCGCAGACCTCTCGCACCCGCGAGGGGTCTTTTCGTTTCCCGGCTCCATTCCTGCCGGGGACGGACCGCGCGCGATGATGGGGGCAGTGGCGGCGGCCTGCCTCAGGGCGGGCATCCGGAACCACTCATCCGACAGGAGTCAGATCAGCATGACGACGACAGAGGCGACAGCGGCCGCTCAGGGCCCCGACGACAGCTTCCACGTCTTCGACACCACCCTGCGCGACGGCGCCCAGCGGGAGGGCATCAACCTCACCGTCGCCGACAAGCTGACGATCGCCCGGCACCTGGACGACTTCGGAGTGGGTTTCATCGAGGGCGGCTGGCCCGGTGCCAACCCCCGCGACACCGAGTTCTTCGCCCGCGCCCGCGCCGAGATCGACTTCAAGCACGCGAAGCTGGTCGCCTTCGGCGCGACCCGGCGCGCGGGCGGCTCGGCCGCCGAGGACCCGCAGGTGCGGGCCCTGCTGGAGTCGGGCGCGCCGGTGATCACCCTGGTCGCCAAGTCCCACGACCGGCACGTCGAGCTCGCCCTGCGCACCACGCTCGACGAGAACCTGGAGATGGTCCGCGACACGGTCTCCCACCTGGTCGCCCAGGGCCGCCGCGTCTTCGTCGACTGCGAGCACTTCTTCGACGGCTACCGCGCCAATCCCGAGTACGCGAAGTCCGTCGTGCGCACCGCCCACGAAGCCGGCGCCGACGTCGTCATCCTCTGCGACACCAACGGCGGCATGCTGCCGGCCCAGGTGACCGCGGTCGTCGCGACCGTGCTCGCCGACACCGGCGCACGCCTGGGCATCCACGCCCAGGACGACACCGGCTGCGCCGTCGCCAACACCCTCGCCGCCGTCGACGCGGGCGCCACGCACGTGCAGTGCACCGCGAACGGCTACGGCGAGCGCGTGGGCAACGCCAACCTCTTCCCGGTCGTCGCCGCACTGGAGATCAAGTACGGACGCCAGGTGCTGCCCGTCGGCGCGCTCGCCGAGATGACCCGCATCTCGCACGCGATCGCCGAGGTCGTCAACCTGACGCCGTCCACGCACCAGCCGTACGTCGGCGTCTCCGCGTTCGCGCACAAGGCCGGCCTGCACGCCTCGGCGATCAAGGTCGACCCGGACCTGTACCAGCACATCGACCCCGAGCGGGTCGGCAACACCATGCGGATGCTGGTCTCCGACATGGCCGGCCGCGCCTCCATCGAGCTCAAGGGCAAGGAGCTCGGCGTCGACCTCGGCGGGGACCGCGCACTCGTCTCCCGGGTCGTGGAGCGCGTCAAGGAGCGGGAGCTCTCGGGCTACACGTACGAGGCCGCCGACGCCTCCTTCGAACTGCTGCTGCGCGCCGAGGTCGAGGGCCGCGCCCGCAAGTACTTCCGCACCGAGTCCTGGCGGGCCATCGTCGAGGACCGCCCGGACGGCACCCACGCCAACGAGGCCACGGTCAAACTGTGGGCCAAGGGCGAGCGGATCGTCGCCACGGCGGAGGGCAACGGCCCGGTCAACGCCCTGGACCGCGCGCTGCGGGTGGCCCTGGAGCGTTTCTACCCCCAGCTGGCGAAGTTCGAGCTGATCGACTACAAGGTCCGCATCCTGGAGGGCAAGCACGGCACGGAGTCCACGACCCGCGTCCTGATCGCGACGACGGACGGCACCCGCGAGTGGTCCACCGTCGGCGTCGCCCCGAACGTGATCGCCGCGTCCTGGCAGGCCCTGGAGGACGCCTTCACGTACGGACTCCTGCACGCGGGCGTCGAACCCGCCGAGTAGCCCGGTCCGCCGCAGCCGCGGGGCTTATGTCCAGCTCACACGGGAAAGTGGCGGTTCCGGTAGCGTCGGGGGCATGAGGACCAGGCTGATATCCGTACGTCCCGGTCGGCTGCTGGCCGCCCTGCTGCTGGGCCTGTCCGCGACCGCCCTGGTGGCCGCCCCGCAGGCGGCCGCGGCCACCGGGCCCGCCGCCGTGGCGGAGGCCCTGAAAGAGGGCCCGGTCTACGTCGATCCGCGCGCCGCGGCGCAGCTGCCCAAGGCGCAGGCGGACGCGCTCGCGAAGAAGATCAAGGACGCCGGGAAGCCGGTGTTCGTCGCCGTGCTGCCCGCCACGTCCGAGTTCCCCGCGGAGAGCGTGCTGCGCACGGTCCGGGCCGAGACCGGCATCACCGGGCTCTACGCGATCCGGCTCGGCGACGGTTTCAACGCGGGCGCCGACCGGGCGGTCATGCCCGTCAACGCCGTCCGCAACCTGACCGACGCCGTCAAGGCCGGCGGGCCCGTGGACGCGGCCACCGAACTCGACAACTTCGTCGGCCAGGCCCTGACACAGGTCAAGGGCAAGGCCCCGGCCTCCTGGGGTGACACCGGCGGCTCCGGCGGGGCCCCGGTCGGCGGACTGGTCGCGCTCGGCGCGGTGGCCGTGATCGGCGGCGGCGGTGCGTACGCGCTGGTGCGCCGCAACCGCAAGAAGAAGGAAGAGGCGGAGCGCGAGGCCGTCGAGAAGCTGCGCGTGGTCGTCGACGAGGACATCACCGCCTTCGGCGAGGAACTCGACCGGCTGGACTTCCACCCGGGGGAGCCTGGTGCGGACGACGCCATGCGCACGGACTACGCACAGGCCCTCGACTCGTACGAGAAGGCCAAGGAGATCATGGCCTCGGTGCGGCACCCCGAGGAGGTCAGGGGAGTCACCCGGGCCCTGGAGGACGGCCGCTTCGCGCTGGCCGCCCTCGACGCCCGCCGTCAGGGCAGGCCGCTGCCGGAGCGCCGGGCACCCTGTTTCTTCGACCCGCGGCACGGGCCGAGCACCGAGGACCGCGACTGGGCGCCGGCCGGCGGGGCGCTGCGTACCGTCCCCGTGTGCGCGGCGGACGCGGTCCGGCTGCGGGACGGCAAGGACCCGATGGTCCGTACGGTCGACACCGACTACGGCCCGCGTCCGTACTACGACGCGGGCCCGGCGTACGGCCCCTGGGCGGGCGGGTACTTCGGCGGCGGCATCCTGCCCGGTCTGCTGGTGGGCACGATGCTCGGTTCGATGATGTCCGGTCCCGCCTATGCCTCCGACCTGGGCGGATATGACGGAGGGGACTACTCCGGCGCCGACTTCGACTCCTCCGACTTCGGGGGAGGGGACTTCGGCGGCGGCGGTGGCTTCGACGGCGGCGGAGGGTTCGACGGCGGGGGCGGCTTCTAGCGGCCGCCCCCGGGACCCGGCGGCGTCGGGCGGGTCAGGCCTGCTTGATGGCAGAGATGTCGAAGGTCAGCTTCACCTTGTCGCTGACCATGACGCCGCCGGCCTCCAGCGCGGCGTTCCAGGTCAGGCCCCAGTCGGAGCGCAGGATCTCGGCGGAGCCCTCGAAGCCGACGCGCTCGTTGCCGTAGACGTCGGTGGCCGAGCCGTTGAACTCCAGGTCGATGGAGAGCGGGCGGGTGACGTCCTTGATCGTCAGCTCGCCGGTGATGCGGTACTTGTCGCCGCCGAGCTGGGCCGCCTCGGTGGAGCGGAAGGTCATCAGCGGGAAGGTCTCGGTGTCGAAGAAGTCGCCGCTGCGCAGGTGGCCGTCGCGGTCGGCGATGCCGGTGTCCACGGAGCCCACCTTCACCTCGATGGTGGCGGCGGAACGGGACGGGTCGCCGCCGTCCAGCTGCAGGCTGCCCGTGTAGTCGGTGAAGCTGCCGCGGACGTTGGTCACCATGGCGTGGCGGACGGTGAAGCCGATGCTGCTGTGGGAGGCGTCGATGACGTAGTCGCCGGTGAGGGCGGCCAGGGCCGGGTCGACGTCGAGGGTGGCGACGGTGGTGGCGGTGCTGTCCTGGTTGCGGCGGCTGAAGATGCCCATGATCTGCTCCTTGGGAGGGTCCTGCTCGGCGGTTGGTTTAACGTTCAACGAGAAAGACGCTAGACCCATTCCGTTCAAATTTCAACATCTCGGCGGGGTGTCGGGCAGTTTTGTGGACACTCCACAAAGGAGGGCGGCCCCGCCTGGTGGTGTCCGTGCATCACGTGGCGGTTCTGTCCGGGCCGGACAGCGGAACACACCCGAGACTGTGTGGAATCAACGGAGGTTTTTCATCGACCGCTTCGTAAGGTCGATACATGACCGTTGTGGACCAGACTCCGAGCGAGCCGACGGACGCCCGCGGGCGCGTGGCCGAGCTGCACTCCCTGCGTGAGCAGGCGCGGCGTGGACCCAGTGACCGGGCGACCGAGGCGCAGCACGCCAAGGGCAAGCTGACCGCGCGCGAGCGCATCGCGCTGCTGCTCGACGAGGGTTCCTTCAAGGAGGTCGAACAGCTGCGCCGCCACCGGGCGAGCGGCTTCGGCCTGGAGAGCAAGAAGCCCTACACCGACGGTGTCATCACCGGCTGGGGCACGGTCGAGGGCCGCACGGTCTTCGTCTACGCGCACGACTTCCGGATCTTCGGCGGGGCGCTGGGAGAGGCCCACGCCACGAAGATCCACAAGATCATGGACATGGCCATCGCGGCCGGTGCCCCGCTGGTCTCCCTCAACGACGGCGCCGGCGCCCGCATCCAGGAGGGCGTCTCCGCGCTCGCCGGGTACGGCGGCATCTTCCAGCGCAACACCAGGGCCTCGGGCGTCATCCCGCAGATCTCGGTGATGCTGGGCCCGTGCGCCGGCGGCGCCGCGTACTCGCCGGCCCTGACGGACTTCGTGTTCATGGTCCGCGAGACCTCGCAGATGTTCATCACCGGTCCCGACGTCGTCCGCGCCGTCACCGGCGAGGAGATCTCCCAGAACGGCCTCGGCGGCGCCGACGTGCACGCCGAGACCTCCGGCGTCGCGCACTTCGCGTACGACGACGAGGAGACCTGCATCTCCGAGGTGCGCTACCTCATCTCGATGCTCCCCTCCAACAACCGGGAGAACCCCCCGGTCCACGAGACCTCCGACCCCGCCGACCGGCGCTCGGACGTCCTGCTGGACCTGGTCCCGGCGGACGGCAACCGTCCGTACGACATGCACAAGGTGATCGAGGAGCTCGTCGACGAAGGCGACGTCCTGGAGATCCACGAGCGCTGGGCCCGCAACATCATCTGCGCCCTGGCCCGGCTCGACGGCCAGGTCGTCGGCATCGTCGCCAACCAGCCCGCCCACCTCGCCGGCGTCCTCGACATCGAGGCCTCCGAGAAGGCCGCGCGCTTCGTCCAGATGTGCGACGCCTTCAACATCCCGATCATCACGCTGCTGGACGTCCCCGGATTCCTCCCGGGCGTCGACCAGGAGCACGGCGGCATCATCCGCCACGGCGCGAAGCTGCTGTACGCGTACTGCAACGCCACGGTCCCGCGGATCAGCCTGATCCTGCGCAAGGCCTACGGCGGCGCGTACATCGTCATGGACTCGCAGTCCATCGGTGCCGACATCACCTACGCCTGGCCCACCAACGAGATCGCGGTCATGGGCGCCGAGGGCGCCGCCAACGTGATCTTCCGCAAGCAGATCGCCGAGGCCGAGGACCCCGAGGCGATGCGCGCGCGCATGGTCAAGGAGTACAAGGCCGAGCTGATGCACCCGTACTACGCGGCCGAACGCGGCCTCGTCGACGACGTCATCGACCCGGCCGAGACCCGCGACACCCTGATCAGCGCCCTGGCGATGCTCCGCAGCAAGCACGCCGACCTGCCGTCCCGCAAGCACGGCAACCCGCCGCAGTAAGAAGCGAAGGAGACCTGCCACCCATGGCGAACACCGACACCCTGCTGCGCGTCGAGAAGGGCAACGCCGCCCCCGAGGAGCTGGCCGCGATCACCGCGATCCTGCTGGCCCGCGCCGCGGCCACCCCCGAGGGCCGCCCGGTGCACCGCATCGGCTCCCAGGCCCGCTGGCGCCGCCTGGAGCGCACGCCCGGCTTCCGCACCGCGCACAGCTGGCAGGGCTGAACCACCCCGCTCTCACCGACGGGCCCCCCCCCCCCACCCCGCCCGCGAACCCCCCGGGGGGGGTGACCCGGCGCGGGGGCCGGGGCCACGGCCAAGGCCAGGGCCGGGGCGGGTACCCGGCGCCAGGGCCGGGGGCTCAGGCCGGGGCCGGGGCCAGGGCGAGGGCCGGGGCCAGGGCGAGGGCCGGGGCCAGGGCGAGGGCCGGGGCCAGGGCCGGGCCGGGGCGGGCGCCCGGCGCCGGGGCCGGGGCCAAGGCCGGGGCCAAGGCCGGGGCCAAGGCCGGGGCCGGGGGCTTAGGCCGTGGGGCGGGGGGCGTAGAGGGACTCGATGGCGTCCTCGTAGTCGCGGGCTATCGCGCCCCGCTTCAGTTTCAGGGACGGCGTCAGGTGCCCCTTGGCCTCCGTGAACTCCCCCGGCAGCACCGCGAAGCGGCGGATCGACTCCGCCCGTGACACCAGTCGGTTCGCCTCGTCCACCGCCCGTTGGAGGTCTGCCCGCAGTTCCTCGTCCTGCACCAGCTCCCGCATCGGCACCGCCGTCTTCTTCCGCATCTGGCGCCAGTGCGCCAGCCCTTCCGGCTCCAGGGTGATCAGCGCCGTCACGTACGGCCGGTTGTCGCCGATCACCATGCACTGGCCGACCAGCGGGTGGGCCCGCAGCCAGTCCTCCAGGGGTGCCGGGGCCACGTTCTTGCCGCCGGAGGTGATGATCAGGTCCTTCTTCCGGCCCGTGATCGTCAGGTACCCGTCCGCGTCGAGCTCGCCGATGTCGCCTGTGGCGAGCCATCCCCCACCGCCCACCACCTCCTGCGCGGCGCTGTTCCAGTACCCCGCGAACACGTGCCGCCCGCGCAGCAGCACCTCTCCGTCGTCCGCGAGCCGTACCGCCGTGCCCGGCAGTGGCCAGCCCACCGTGCCGAGCCTCGGCCGCAGCGGCGGGGTGACGGTGCTGGCCCCGGTCGTCTCGGTGAGCCCGTACCCCTCGAAGACCTCGATGCCGGCGCCGGTGTAGAACGCGGCGAGGCGCCGGCCGAGCGGCGAGCCGCCGCTCAGGACGTACCGCACGCGCCCGCCCAGCGCCTCCCGGATCCGCCGGTAGACCAGCGGGTCGTACAGGGCCCGCGCCGCCCGCAGGCCCATGCCGGGGGTCTTGCCCTCGACCGTCTCCCCGAACCGCTGCGCGATCCGCGCGGCCCGGTCGAAGGAGGAGGCCCGGCCCATGCGTTCGGCGGTGGCGCGGGCGGTGTTGTAGACCTTCTCGAGGACGTACGGGATGGCCAGCAGGAACGTCGGCCGGAAGCCGGCGAGGTCGGCCAGCAGTTCCTCGGTCTGGATGCTCGGCGCGTGTCCGAGCTTCACGCGGGCCCGCATGCAGCCGACGGCCACCATCCGCCCGAAGACGTGCGAGAGCGGCAGGAAGAGCAGGGTGGAGGCCGGGTCCTTGCTGACCGATTTGAAGACGGGGTGGAGGAGTTCGACGGCGTTGTCGGCGTCGGAGAAGAAGTTGGCGTGGGTGATCACGCAGCCCTTGGGCTGTCCGGTGGTGCCGGAGGTGTAGATGAGGGTGGCCACGGAGTCCGGCGTACGGACGGACCGGCGCGCGTGGACGACGGCGTCGGGCAGGCCTTCGCCGGCCTTGACCAGCCGCGACACGGCGCCGGTGTCGAACTCCCACAGGTGCGCCAGCCAGGGCAGGTGGGCCCGTTCGGCGCTGATGAGGCGGGCCTGCGCGGTGTCCTCGACGGCGCAGGCCACGGCGCCGGAGTCGTGGATGATCCAGCGGGCCTGGAGCGCGGACGACGTCGGGTAGACGGGTACGGTGACCAGCCCGGCCGCCCATCCGGCGAAGTCGAGCAGGGTCCACTCGTAGGTGGTCCGGGCCATGATGGCCAGCCGGTCGCCCTCGCGCAGGCCCTCGGCGATGAGGCCCTTGGCGACGGCCATGACCTCGGCGGCGAACTCGGCGGCGGTCACGTCCCGCCAGCTCCCGTCCCGCTCCTTGCGGGCGAGGACCACCTCGTGGGGGTACTCGCGGGCGTTCTGGAACGGGATGTCCCCGAGCGACCCGCTCGCCGGCACCCCGGCCAGCGCGGGTACCTCCGCCTCCCGTACGACCCCGTCGACGACGGTCAACACGGGGCGGACCAGCCGGGGCTCGGCTCCCACTCCATCCACGGCGCTCTCCTCGGCTCGGCTCGACTCGGAGTTACCGCCGGTAATCTACGGACGGAGAACCCCTCTGACCAGCCCTTCGGCCGGCCCGACCCGAACCCACCCGACTCCTCCACACCCCGCGCACCACGCCCCCCAGGCGCCACACGAGCCCGTCGCCGCCTCCGGCACCTTCACCCGTCTCCCGGCCTTCCCGACGCCACCCCCGACGGCGACGGTGCGCACCGGACCGGACCGGAGTGCGACGGCGACCGGTGCGCCCCGAAACGCGTCGCCAAGGTCCGCGCCCTGCGTCGCAAGCGCCTCGGCGAACTCAGCCCGCCCCGCCCCGATCGGCGGACGCGGCCGGGGCGGCGGGCGCGTCGTAGGGATTTGTGCGGGTTGTCGGGTGATGATGACGCAGTGCGACTTGATCACGTGTCCTATGCGGTGGCCCGCGACAGCTTCGTCTCGACCGTCCAGTGGATCGGATCGGCCCTCGGCGCCGGGTTCGTCGACGGGGGCGTGCACCCGCGATTCGGCACCCGCAATTTCATTCTCCCGCTGAGCGGCGGCACCTACGTCGAGGTCGTCACCACCCTCGACCACCCCGCCGCCGACCGCGCACCCTTCGGTCAGGCGGTCGCGCGCCGCGCCGCCGAGGGCGGAGGCTGGCTCGGCTGGGTGGTCTCCGTCGACGACATCACCCCGGTCGAGGCCCGCCTCGGCCGCACCTCGGCCGAGGGCCACCGCGTACGCCCCGACGGGTTCGACCTGAGGTGGAAGCAGATCGGCCTGCTGGAACTACTGGAGGACCCGCAACTTCCGTATTTCCTCCAGTGGCTGGTCCCCCTCGAGGAGCGCCCGAGCGCCGACCCGCGCACCTCCACCACCATCCACGGGGTCTCCATCGCCGGCGACGCCGCCTCCATCGCCGAATTCCTCGGCGAACCGGCCGACCACCCCCTCGACCAGATCGACGTCACCTGGGCCGAGGATGAGGAACCGGGCCTGGTCTCGGTCGAGTTCGCCACCGCCAACGGCCCGGTCACGATCTGACCGGGTCCCGGACGGACGCCTAGGCGTGCCCTGCCTGCATGCGGGTGAGGCGGATCGCGAAGTGGGCTGCCGCGGCGGCCGCCGCGATGTTCAGGGCGTCGGCGGTCATGCCCAGCGTCACCGCGTCCAGGAGCGCGTCGAGGTCCGCCGCCGAGCGGTAGTTCAGCGTGGCGTACTGCTGGAGCAGGGTCGAACCGACGAACGAGCCCCACCAGAGGTTGACCGGCCAGAAGGAGCCGCTGCCGCGCGCACCGGCGGGCGACTGCCGCAGGCCCTCCGCCCACATGTCCACGGCGATCCGGTACGGGAGCCACAGGCAGGCGAAGGGGATGAACCAGGCTCCGATGCCCCAGCCCGGCCCCTTGCCGAAGCGGCCGGGTGCCTGCGCGCCGGCCGTGCGGCGCGCCCGGTGGAACCAGGTGATGAAGAGCGCCGCGCAGGCCAGCAGCGCGATCGCGTGGACCTGGTCCGACACCTGGAACAGCCGGTCGGTCTCGTTCAGGTGCTCCTGCGAGGCGTAGGCGAAGCCCTCGCCGCCGTCCACTCCCGCACGGGTCCGGATCCCGACGTACAGGGAGAACAGGTCACCGGCGGCCACCGCTGCCAGCGCGGCGCACACGCCCGTGAGCAGGGCGTCCCTCGGGCCGGCCGTCCGGCCGGGGAGCGGTGGGCGCGGACGGAGAACACCGGAAGCGGACATGACGGTACGGACCCCCCACGGGCACGGAAACGGAAGAGCGCCCCGCAGAAGGGGTGCAGGGGGAAGCTACGTCAGACCCCCCTCGGCCGTCCAGGGAAAACCGCAGGTCGCGGCCCGGATCAGAGCCAGCGGCGGGCCGCCTCGACGCTGTCTCCGCCGTTGGTGTTGAACGCGATGGCCGCCTGGGGGGCGTGGGTGCGGATCAGGTTCACGATCCGCTCGAAGAGGGGGAGCAGTTGCTCCGCCTTGCGGATCCCGCCTCCGACGACCACCACGTCCCACGGCCGTTCGGCCAGCGTCGCGACGAGCGCGGCCTCGGCCGACCCGTCGAAGACGACCAGCGCCATGGCCGCGTCGATGCCGTGCTCACCGAACCGGGCCAGTTCGGCGTCGAGGGCCGCGCGGAGCGCCACCCCGTCGACACCGGGTATCGCCTGCGGGTCGTACCCGATCACCAGTACGGAAGCCATGCGGTTCAGACTGCCACACCTGCGGCCGGCGGCCGTCGCGCTCCACCTGCCCGGCAAGCGTGTCGGATTCCCTGAACTGTCAGTGCTCGTTGGTAAGTTCGAATCAACGTCGGAATCACGCCGCGGCCGGTCTGCGCTGCCCGCGGTCCGTTCGACATGCCGTATCAGATGTCATCCAGGGGGATCACATGAACATCGCCAAGCGCATCGGCACACTGGCTGCCGCCGCCCTCACCGTCGTCACGGGCACGGTCGCCTTCGCCTCCTCGGCCGAGGCTGCGGGCTCGTGGAAGTGCCGCTTCTGGAACGAGGGCAACTCCTGCGTCCGCACCGTGGACAACGGCTACGACGCCGAGTGGATCCGGCCGTGGGACGACGGCAAGGCCCACTACGTCGACTTCAACCTCGAATGCCAGAACGGCTACACCTACGGCGACCAGGGCGCGTTCTGGATCAGCCCGAACCAGACCCGCAGCTACGTCTTCGCCGTCGGCGCCCGCGGCACCTGCCGGGCCAAGGTCATCGACCACACCTCGGGCAGGACCTTCTACTCCGACTACACGACCAAGCTCGGCTAAGCCGCCGCTGCGGGCCGCGGCGGGCAGTCCCGGCAGCGGCCCGGGTGCGGTGAGCGGAAGGCGCGCTCGCAGCCGTCGCAGGTCTGGAAGGGGTCCGGGCGTCTGACGGGCGTCGGCGCCGAAGCCTGTGGCAGGTGGGGGGGGGGCCGCGCCGGTCTCTTTTAAAAAAATGACGCTGCCGACGAAAATTATATT
>NZ_JBHYVA010000176.1:3682-13229 GCF_042750055.1 Streptomyces sp. NPDC059456 | reverse complement strand
GCGCCGTCCGGTCCGGTGAGCCGTACGGTGTCGCCGGGCTCGGCCCAGAGCGCCCGCGCGACCGAGGCCTCCAGGACGACGGCGCCGGCCGTGGGGTCCGCGCCGGTACGGGTGCCGGAGCCGGTGTCCGGCCGGGTGAGCCAGCCGCCGGCGGTGACGAGCGGCCGTCCCGTCTCCGGGGGATCCACCGCGGCCGCGCGCAGCGTGACGCCGGCGCGCGCGCCGTGCGATTCGACGGTCGTCGCCGTCGTGCGGTAGGGCCCGGCGAGTGCCTCGACGCCGTCGAGACCGGCCAGGGCGTCCGTGTTGGCCCCCGCGCGGGTGTTCAGCCAGATGTGCGCGCCGTGGGACTGGTTGAAGATCCGTTGCCAGGGGTTGGCGGCGTAGCCGAACAGGGCGCCGGCCAGCAGGAGCGAGGCGATGATCCCGGCGCTGGCCAGGACGACGAAGAGGGCTTCGCCCCGGTGTGCGCGGAAGTCGGCGTGTGCCCAGCGCAGGGTGGCCCGCACGGTCACTCCTTCAGTTCCAGGTCCAGTACCCCGGAGACGCCGCGGACCGGACCGCGACGCCCGCCGTCGAGGTGGGCGTCGTCGGCTATGCGCCCGTCGAAGAAGCTGATCACGCGGTCGGCGGCGCTGGCCATGCGGGCGTCGTGGGTGACCATCATGATCGTCTGGCCGCGCTGGTGGAACCGGGTGAGCAGCCGCAGGACCTCGCGCGTGCCCTTGCTGTCGAGGCTGCCGGCCGGTTCGTCGGCGAGCAGGAGCGCGGGGTGGTTGACGAGTGCGCGGGCGAGCGCGACGCGCTGCTGCTCGCCGCCGGACAGCTCGCCGGGCATCGACCGCTCGCGGCCTTCGAGGCCGAGTTCGGCGAGCAGTTCGGCGCGGGACGCGCGGGCGGCCTTCGGGGAGGCGCCGGCGAGCAGGGCGGGCAGTTCGACGTTGTCGGCGACGGTGAGGTTGGAGACCAGGTTGAAGAACTGGAAGACGACGCCGATGCTGCGGCGCCGCAGGACCGCCCAGCGGGCCTCGCGGTACTGGTCGACGCGTTCTCCGCCGAGCCACAGTTTCCCGCTGTCGGGCCGCTGGAGTCCGCCGATCAGGTGCAGCAGCGTGGACTTCCCCGCTCCGGAGGGTCCGGTGACCGCGACGAACTCGCCCGGCCGGACGGACAGGTCCACTCCGCGCACGGCGTGCACCGGCACGCCTTCGCCGTGGTGCGTCTTGGTCAGGCCCTCGGCGCGCACGATGGGGACGGCGGCGGCCGCGTCGGCGCTCACGGCAGGAGCCGTGGTCGCGTCGTCGCTCATTCCAGCTCCTCCTGACAGCGCTCCAGCCAGTCGAGGTCGGCCTGCAGGTGCAGCATGGCGCCCTCGATCAGCAGTTGGGAGATCTTGTTGTCGCGGTCCTCGGTCGCGGCCAGCTTGGACAGGTCCCGCATGGTGTTGAGGTACTGCCGCCGCTGCTTGTTGATCAGGGCGATCGGATCGGCCAGCCCGGACTGCGGTGCGAGGGCCAGCTTCATGAAGAACTCGTCCCGTACCCGGGGTTCCTCGGCGGTTTCCTCGAACCAGGCCAGCACGGCCTCGCGCCCCGCGTCCGTCAGCCGGTACGTCCGCTTGTTGGGCCGGCCCGACTGCTCGACGTCCTCGCCCTCGATCAGGCCGCTCTTCTCCAGCCGGCCGAGGGTGACGTAGATCTGGCCGACGTTGGGCTGAGGGTACGCGGCGCCCAGGAGCTTCTCAAGGTCCTGCTTCAGCTCGTAACCGTGCGCAGGGCTACGGGTGAGGAGCGCAAGGAGCGCCAGCCGCACTCGCTCCCCCTCCTTCCCGCTCCGTAGTCAACGGTTCACTCGGCAACGGGCCGGGTGGCGCCGCGCTCCGGCTCGTCTGCCTGGACGTCTAGTATCGCCCATGCCTAACGGGTATATATAGGCCACGGTGGTCGGCGGCGCAGCCGGATCGAGCACTGCGTCGTGCGCTGGGAGGAATCTATGCGGTGGACACGTGCCGCGGGTAGAGCTCTCCTGGTGGCGGCGGTGGTGCTGGCGGGATACGCGGGTTTCGGCGTCCGCTCCGACGCGGGTGCGGCCTCCGCGGGCCGCGGTCCCCTGACGCTCGTGACGGCGGGCGATCTGACCGACTACCTCCCCCCGCTCCTCGACGACTGGAACGACGCCCACCCGGGCGAGCGCGTCACGCTCGTCGAGCTGCCGGACTCGGCGGACGAGACCCGGGCGCAGATGATCAGCGAACTGCGGTCGGGCCGCAACCGGTTCGACGTGCTGAACATCGACGTCGCCTGGACGTCGGAGTTCGCGGCGGCCGGCTGGATCTCCCCGCTGGAGCGCGGACGCTTCCCCCTGGACGCCTTCCTGCGGCCGGTCGTCGACACCGCGACGTTCGACGGCCGCCTCTACGCGGTCCCGTACGTCACCAACGCGGGCCTGCTGTACTACCGCAAGGACGTCCTGGACCGGGAGGGCGAGCAACCGCCGCGCACCTGGGCCGAGCTGGCCCGCCAGGCGCGCACGATCGCCCCGAAGTACGGACTGGACGGGTACGCCGGCCAGTTCCTGCCGTACGAGGGGCTCACCGTCAACGTCACCGAGGCCGTGCAGTCGGCGGGCGGTTCGATCCTGCGCGACGACGGCGCCCGGGTGACGGTGGACTCCGACGCGGCGCGCACCGGACTGCGGTTCCTCGCGGACGGCGTTCGGGACGGCTGGATCCCGCGTGCCGCGCTCGGCTACAAGGAGGAGGAGTCGCGGCAGGCCTTCCAGGACGGCCGGCTGCTCTTCCTGCGGAACTGGCCGTACGTGTACGCGGACGCCGGTGCGAGCGGGTCGAAGGTCGCGGGCAGGTTCGGCGCCGTCCCGCTGCCCGGTCCCGACGGGCCCGGCACCAGCGTGCTCGGCGGCTCCAACCTCGCCGTGAGCAGCCATGCGCGGCATCCCGCCTCCGCGGCCGATCTCATTTCGTACCTGACCAGTGAACGGGTCCAGCGGCAGGTGCTCACCCGGGGCTCGCTCCCGCCGGTGCGCGCCGCGCTGTACGAGGACCCGGAGCTGATCCGCGCGTACCCGTACCTGCCGACGCTCCGCCAGAGCGTGCTGTCGGCGGTGCCACGCCCCAAGAGTCCGCGCTACGACCAGGTGAGCCTCGCCGTGCAGGCCGTGGCCCAGGACGTGATGGCGCTGCGCCAGACTCCGGAGCAGGCGACGGCGCGGCTCGCGCGCGAGCTCCGCCCCCTCTCCTCCAGGCGCTGACCCCGCCCGCTCTCCCTCCTCCATCGGCGCTCCCCTCAGGGCTTCTACTTACATGTTAAGTAGAAGCCCTTCGTCTTGCATGCGCATCTTTAGGGACAAACCACCCCAGCTTTTCGCTGTTTCTGGACACATCGTTGACACCTTCCAGTCGCTGCTACTTAACATGCATGCATAACAGCGCACCCGCTCTGGGGCGCTCTCGCATTCAGCAGAACAGGTCGACGCGAGATGCTCAGCACCCTTCCGGCCGACACCGGCCACCCCTCCCGTACCGCCCCCGCACCGGCTCCCTGGTGGCGCGACGCGGTGATCTACCAGGTCTACGTCCGCAGCTTCCTCGACAGCACCGGTGACGGCATCGGCGATCTGGCCGGCGTCCGGGCCGGGCTCCCCCACCTGCGCAGGCTCGGCGTCGACGGCATCTGGCTCAGCCCGTTCTATCCGTCGCCGCAGCACGACCACGGCTACGACGTCGCCGACCACTGCGGTGTGGACCCCGTCTACGGCGACCTCGCCGAGTTCGACCGGCTGGTGGCCGACGTCCACCGCCTCGGGCTCAAGCTGCTGCTCGACATCGTCCCCAACCACTGTTCGAGCGAGCACCCGTGGTTCCGCGCGGCACTCGCCGCGGCGCCCGGCGGCGAGGAGCGCTCCCGGTTCCACTTCGCTCCCGGCCGCGGCGAGGCCGGGGCCGAGCCGCCCAACAACTGGCGCGCGATGTTCGGCGGTCCCGCCTGGAGCCGCGTTCCCGGACCCGACGGCGCCCCCGGCGAGTGGTACCTGCACCTGTTCACCCCCGAGCAGCCCGACCTGAACTGGCGCGACCCGGCAGTCGGCGACGAGTTCGAGCGGATACTTCGCTTCTGGCTGGACCGCGGCGTCGACGGTTTCCGCATCGACGTCGCCGCCGGGCTGTTCAAGCACCCCGAACTGCCCGACTCGGACGACCCCGGAGCCGACGAACGCGCCCGGGACGCCGTCAACCAGCTGGCCTGGAACCGGCCCGAGGTGCACGGCGTGTGGCGCCGCTGGCGCGCGGTGTGCGAGGAGTACGCGGCCCGGGACGGCCGGGAGCGGCTGCTGGTCGGCGAGGTGTCCGTGCCGACGGCGCGCGAGCACGCCGCGTACGTCCGTCCCGACGAACTGCACCAGGCCTTCTTCTTCGACCTGCTCAGCGCGCCCTGGGACGCCGGCGCCTTCCGCGCGACGATCACCGAGGCGATACGCGACATCGCCGGCACCGGTTCCACCGTCACCTGGGTGCTCAACAACCACGACCAGGTCCGTACCGTCACCCGCTACGCGGGCGAACCCGGAGTGGAGGGCAGCGGGCTGGGAGCCGCCCGCGCCCGTGCCGCCGCCCTGCTGATGCTCGCGCTGCCCGGCGCGGCCTACGTCTACCAGGGCGAGGAGCTCGGACTGCCCGAGGTCCTCGACCTGCCGGACGAGGTCCTCACCGACCCGATCTTCCACCGCACCGGCAGCCGCGAGCACATCCGGGACGGCTGCCGGGTGCCGCTGCCCTGGTCGGGGCACGCCTCCCCGTTCGGCTTCAGCCAGGGCGTGCCCGGCGCGCGACCGTGGCTGCCGCAGCCCGAGTGGTTCGCCGAGCACTCCACGGACCGGGCCCTGGCCGACACCCGTTCCTTCTGGCACCTCTACCGCGAAGGCCTCCAGCTGCGGCGGAGCCTGCCGCAGCTCGGCGAGGGCACCCTGCGCTGGCTGGACGCGCCCGCGCAGGTCCTCGCGATGGCCCGCGGCGACGGCCTGGTCTGCGCGGTCAACTTCGGCACCGAGCCGGTGCCCGCGCCGGTCGCCGGTGCCCCGCTGCTGGCCAGCGGACCCTGCCCCGACGGCGTGCTCCCCGCGTCGACCGCCGCGTGGTGGACGGCCGACTGCCCGACGCCGTGAACCGCGGCCCCCGGCACGCCGGACCGTTCCCGCAGCCTCCCCTCCTCCCCGAACCCGAACGCGCAAAGGACCTCATCATGCGACGACCCGGCAAGACGACCCGGCGCACCGCGGCCACCGCATCGGCGGCCCTCGCCCTGGCCCTCGGCGCCACCGCCTGCGGCGGCACCACCGGACCCGCGAGCGGCGGCGAACTCAGCGGCCAGACCGTCACCGTGGCCGGTGTCTGGACCGGCAGCGAACAGAAGAACTTCAAGAAGGTCCTCGACGCCTTCACCGCGAAGACCGGCGCCAAGACCGTTTTCGTCCCCTCCGGCGACAACGTCTCCACCTTCGTCGGCAGCAAGATCGAAGGCGGCAACGCACCCGACGTGGTGATGGTCCCCCAGGTGGGCGTGCTCCGGCAGTTCGCCAAGCAGGGCTGGCTGCAGCCGCTGTCCGAGGAGGCCGCCAAGACGGCCGGCTCTTCCCTCGCCCCGGTGTGGAAGGACTACGGCAGCGTCGACGGCACGTACTACGGCCTCTACTTCAAGGCCGCCCACAAGTCGACCGTCTGGTACGCCCCGCAGGCCTTCGCCCAGGCCGGCGTCTCGGAGCCCGGGAGCTGGGCGGACCTGCTGAAGGCGGGCCGCACCCTCGCCGACTCGGGCCGCCCGGCCTTCGCCGTGGCCGGCGAGGACGGCTGGACCCTCACCGACTGGTTCGAGAACGTCTACCTCTCGCAGGCCGGACCGCAGAAGTACGACCAGCTCGCCCGGCACGAGCTCAAGTGGACCGACGACAGCGTCGTCAAGGCGCTGACCACCCTCGGCGAACTGTTCAAGGACAAGCAGCTCGTCGCCGGCGGCGCCCAGACCGCGCTCGGCACCGACTTCCCCTCCTCCGTGGAACAGGTCTTCGGCCCCGAGCCCAAGGCGGGCATGGTCTACGAGGGCGACTTCGTGGGCGGGGTCGCCAAGGACCAGTTCGGCAAGAAGCCCGGCGAGGACGCCAAGTTCTTCCCGTTCCCCGCGGTCGACGGCGGTACGGCGCCGGTCGTCAGCGGCGGTGACGCGGCCGTCGTCCTCAAGAACGGCAAGAACGGCAAGGCCGGCATGAAGCTGCTCGAATTCCTGGCCGGCCCCGAGGCCGCCGAGGTGTGGGCCGGCGCCGGCGGCTTCCTCTCCCCGAACACCAAGGTCGACCTCGCGGCGTACGGTGACGACACCACGCGCAGCACCGCCAAGTCCCTGGTCGCGGCGGGCGATTCGGTCCGCTTCGACATGTCGGACCAGGCCCCGGCGGCGTTCGGCGGCACCAAGGGCGCGGGCGAATGGAAGCTCCTCCAGGACTTCCTGCGCGACCCGTCGGACCCGCAGGGCACGGCCGGGAAACTCGAAGCCGAGGCCGCCAAGGCGTACGGGAACTGAGGCGGCCCCCATGGCTGACACCCTGACCGCCGACGGCGGTCCCGCCACCGGGACGCCGCCCGCCGGCACCCGCACCTCCCGCGGCGCAACTACCGCGGCGGACCCGCGGCGCCGCGCCCAGCGCAGGAAACGCCGCCTCGCGATCGCGTTCGTACTGCCGGCCCTGCTGCTGCTCGGAGCGCTCGTCGTCTACCCGGTCGTCTTCTCCGTCGGCCGCAGCCTCTTCGACGCCGACGGCGACCGGTTCGTCGGCGCCGGCAACTACGCGGCGATCGTCCACGACCCGGCCACCCTCAAGGCGATCCGCAACAGCGCCATCTGGGTCGTCGTCGCCCCCGTCCTGCTGACCGGCCTCGGGCTGATGCTGGCCGTGCTCACCGAGAAGGTGCGCTGGGCCACCGCGTTCAAGCTGGTGCTCTTCCTGCCGATGGCCGTGTCGTTCCTCGCCGCGGGCATCGTCTTCCGCCTCGCCTACGAGCAGGACCCGGCCCGGGGCGTGCTCAACGCGGTCGTCGTCGGCGTCCACGACACCTTCGACGACGCCGCCGCCTATCCGACGGCCCGCATCCGGGAGGGCCAGGGCCTGACCGGCCGGGCGGGCGGCCCGTACGGCACCGAAAAGACCGTACGGACCGGCGCCTCGGTCGGCCTCGGCCTCGTCGGCGTGGCACCCGACGCGATACCGGGCGGCGCGAAGGCCGCCGCCCCCGCGGCGCCCGGCACGGACGGGATCGGGGGCGTGGTCTACCTCGACTTCGCCCCCGGCGGCGCCGGCACACCGGGCCGGGTCGACCCCGGCGAGAAGGGCCTGCCCGGCATGACGGTCGAAGCCGTACGGGACGGACGGGTCGCCGCGACCGCGACCGCCTCCGACGACGGGTCGTTCCGCCTCACCGGGCTGGCCGAGGGCGAGTACACCGTACGGCTGCCCGCGGCCAACTTCGCGGCCCCCTACCGGGGCGTGAACTGGCTCGGCCCGGCACTGGTGACACCCGCCATCATCGGCGCCTACCTGTGGGTGTGGACCGGCTTCGCGATGGTCCTGATCGGCGCCGGGCTCTCGGCGATCCCCCGCGACGCACTGGAGGCCGCGCGGATGGACGGTGCCAGTGAGGGCCAGATCTTCCGCAGGATCACCGTCCCCCTGCTCGCGCCGGTGCTCACGGTGGTGTTCGTGACCCTGGTGATCAACGTGATGAAGGTCTTCGACCTCGTCTACATCATCGCGCCCGGGCCGGTGCAGGAGGAAGCGAACGTACTGGCCACGCGGATGTGGCTGGTCTCCTTCGGCGGCGGCAACGACCAGGGGCTCGGCAGCGCACTGAGCGTGGTGCTCCTCCTGCTGGTCGTCCCGGCCATGGTGTTCAACATCCGGCGATTCCGAAGGAGCGGAGCATGAGCAGCCACAGCGCCGCCGAACGACGACTCCCGTCCCGCCTGCTGGGCAGTTCGGTCGTCCAGGGCCTGCTCGTCCTGGTCGCCCTCGTATGGATCACCCCGCTCGCGGGCCTGTTCCTCTCCTCGCTGCGCTCCGAACGCGACAACGCCTCCGACGGCTGGTGGACCGCGCTGACCGATCCCTCGCAGCTGTCCCTGGACAACTACGGCGCCCTGCTGAAGGACTCGGGCATCGCGCAGGCCTTCGGGAACACCATCCTGATCTCGGTCCCCACCACCGTCCTGGTCGTCGCGATCGCGGCCCTCGCCGGATACGCCTTCGCCTGGCTGGACTTCCCCGGGCGGGACGGCATCTTCCTCGTGGTCGTCGGGCTGCTGGTGGTCCCCGTACAGATCGGGCTGCTGCCCGTGGCCAAACTCTTCGGCGCCGTGGGACTGTTCGGCTCGATCGCCGGTGTCGTCCTCTTCCACGTCGCCTACGGGCTGCCGTTCGCGGTGTTCCTGTTGCGCAACTACTTCGCCGAGATCCCGCGCGAGATGCTGGAAGCGGCCCGGATGGACGGCGGCAGCGAGTGGCGGATCTTCTTCCGGCTCGTCCTGCCGCTCGGCCGGCCGGCCCTCGCGAGCCTGGCCATCTTCCAGTTCCTCTGGGTCTGGAACGACATGCTCGTGGCGCTGCTGTTCGCGGACAGCGGCTCCCAGCCCCTCACCGTCGCGCTCCAGTCCCAGATGCGGCAGTTCGGCAGCAACATCGGCGTCCTCGCACCGGGGGCGTTCCTCTCCCTGGTGGTCCCGCTCGTCGTCTTCTTCGCCTTCCAGCGGCACTTCGTCCAAGGGGTGATGGCGGGTTCCGTGAAGTGAGGTGCGACCAGGGGTTCTTCTTGATCAAGTCGCCCGCGCGGGAGCGGCGCCGCTAGCATCGGAGCGGTTCGAGCCGCGTAGGGGAACGCGTGGGGGAATCCGTTCCAGACGGGAGTCCGACCTCATGGCCACGCCCCGCCGCACCACCCACGCCACCCGTATCGCCCGTATCGCCGCCGCCGGCGCCCTGTCCGCAGCGCTGCTGACGGCCGGGGGCCTCGCCACCGCGACCACGTCCGCCGCCTCGGCGAAGCCGGCACCGGCGGCCTCCGCATCGGCCGCCGCCGGGGAGATCACCCTCAAGGCCACACCGACCTCGGTCCAGGCCGGCGAGAAGGTCACGTTCACCGGCCGCACCAAGGGCCTGCCGATCGGCACGAAGGTGGTGCTCCAGCACAAGAACGGCGACAAGTGGACGACCCTGCACGCGAACACCGTGGTCAAACAGGGCTCCAGCTTCTCCTTCGACAACACCTTCAAGACCAAGGGCAAGGAGGAACTGCGGGTGAGCGCGGGCAACCGGACCTCGCCCTCCACCACCGTCACCGTCGGCTGATGACACCGTGAGGAAGGCCGGTTTGGGCCGGCCCCCCCCCCCCCCAAACGCGCCACCCCCCGCGCGGGGGGGGGCCCACAAAGGGGGTTTTTGTGTGGTTTAAAAAAAAACAAGCCCACCCAAACCCAATGGGAGGGGGGGTGTG
>NZ_JBHYVA010000176.1:0-3672 GCF_042750055.1 Streptomyces sp. NPDC059456 | reverse complement strand
GGACCAACTGCGGGGCCCGGGGTCCACCCGCCCCCCCCCCACAACCACGGACCCGGGGGGCTGTTAACCCCCTTCTCATCGCCTTTGGCGCCGCCCAACCACGGGCCAAAACGGCTCACCTCGCGTCCGGGGGTGCGCACACCTAGGCTTGATTCGTTGCCCGGGGCCCTCGGACGGCGGGAGACGATGCCGTGAAGCCAACCCACCTCCGGCTGCGCCGGGCCTGCGCGGCCGCTGCCGCAACGGGCGTGCTGATCACCCCGGCGGCGACCGTCTCCGCGTACGCGGCTGCCGCTCCGGCGCGGCCCGCCGGCCCCCCCCCGTCCCCGGCCCCCACCCCCGGATTCGTCCGCCTCCCCCCGGCGGTCGCGGCACGGCTGGCCGCGGCCGTGCGCCGGGTCATGCGCGAGACACAGGTGCCGGGCGTGACCGTGGGGCTGTGGGCCCCCGGCAAGGGGAGCTACGTCAAGAGCTTCGGCGTGGCGGACAAGGCGACCGGCGTGCCCATGACGACCCCGCTCCACGTGCGCATCGGGAGCGAGACCAAGACGTTCACGGTCACCGCGCTCCTCCAGCTGGTCGACCGGGGGAAGGCCGCCCTGGACGACCCCATCGGCAGGTACGTCACGGGCGTGCCGAACGGGGACCGCATCACCCTGCGGCAGCTGGCGGGCATGCGCAGCGGGCTCTTCAACTACAGCCTGGACGAAGGCTTCGTCAAGAAGCTCCAGGCCGATCCGCAAGCGCCCATGACACCGAGGCAGTTGCTGGACTACTCCTTCAGGCATCCGGTCCGGTTCCAGCCGGGTGCGGAGTTCGACTACTCCAACACCAACCTGATCCTGCTCGGCCTGGTGATCGAGAAGGTCACCGGCCGGCCGCTGCACGACGTCATCGACAAGGACGTGGTGGGGCCGGCCGGGCTGCGTCACACCGTCTTCCCCACGAGCGCGGCCCTGCCGAGCCCGTACGCGCAGGGCTACACGAACCAGACGGCCTCGGGCAGGACCGTGAACTCCACCCGCTGGAACCCCTCGTGGGCCTGGGCCGCCGGCGAGATGGTCTCCGACCTCCAGGACCTGCGCAGCTGGGCCCGCACCCTCGCCACCGGCAGGCTGCTGACGCCCGCGACCCAGGCCGAGCGCCTGAAGACCACCCCGATGAACATCCAGGGCGACGGCTACGGGCTCGGCATCTTCGACGTCCAGGGCTGGATCGGCCACAACGGCTCGATCCCGGGCTACGAGGTCCTGCCGGTCTACCTGCCGCAGGCCGGGGCGACCATGGTGATCCTGCTGAACACCGACTCCCAGTACAAGGGCCAGGAGCCCAGCACCCTCTTCGGCCAGGCGGTCACGAGCATCGTGAGCCCGGCCCACGTGTACCCGGGCCACAAGCCCGTGTCGTAGGCCGGCTGCGGCTGCGGCCGGGTCCACACGCCTGCGTCACGCCGGCGGGAGCTGCCCCGGCCCGGTGCGGAAGGTGCGGCGGTAGGCCTGGGGGCCGATGCCCACGGCCGTCCGCAGGTGCAGGCGCAGCGAGGTGCCCGTGCCGATGCCGGCCCGCCGGGCGACGAGGTCGACGGGCCAGTCGGTCGTCTCCAGGAAGTGGCGTGCGAGGTCGACGCGCTGCCGGGTGAGCCACTGGCCCGGGGTGGTGCCGGCTTCGGCACGGAAACGGCGGCTGAACGTACGGACGCTCATGCCGGCGTGAGCGGCGAGGTCGGACAGGGCGAGCGGCTCGGGCAGGCGGTGCATCGCCCAGGCGCGGGTCGCCGCGGTGCTCCCGGCGAACGGCTCGGGGACGGGCCGGGGAACGTACTGGGCCTGGCCGCCCTCGCGCCACGGCGGTACGACGCAGAGGCGGGCGACCTCGTTGGCGATGTGGCTGCCGTGGTCCCTGCGGACGATGTGCAGGCACAGGTCGATGCCCGCGGCCACCCCGGCCGAGGTCAGGAGGTCGCCGTCGTCGACGTACAGGACATCGGGGTCGATCCGGGCGGTGGTGTACATGCGTTGCATCCGTTCGGCCTCGCGCCAGTGCGTGGTGGCGGTACGACCGTCCAGGAGTCCGGCGGCCGCCAGCACCCAGGCGCCGGTGCAGATCGCGACGAGCCTCGTGCCGGGCCGGACGGCCGCGAGGGCGTGATGCAGCGCGGCGGGCAGCCGGCCCTCCTCCCGGATGGGCCCCAGCCGGTGGGAGGGCGGGACGACGACGGTGTCGACGGCGGCCAGCAGGGACGCGTCGTGGGAGACGGCGAGGTCGTAGTCGGCTTCGGCGCGGACCGGACCGCCGTCGAGGCTGCACGTGGTGACGGAGTACAGCGGTCGGCCCCGGCCGTCGCGTGCCGCGCCCAGGATGCGGGCCGGGATGCCGAGTTCGAAGGGGACGACACCGTCCAGGGCGAGCACGCCGACGTGATGCATGGCCGGATTCTTTCAGGACGTGGCCATCGCGCCGCCACCGGGGAGCCTGCCGGATCGGCAGTCTGAGGGCGTGCCCGGCACCGGGTGCGGAAAGGAAACACCTTCATGTCTTCGACCATGCGAGCCGTCTCCCAGCACGGGGCGGGCGGCCCCGAGGTCCTCGGGATCGTCACCACCGGGCGGCCGGAGCCGGCCCGGGGCGAGATCCTCGTCCGTGTACGCGCGGCGGGCGTGAACCCCGCGGACTGGAAGACCCGTGCCCGCGGTGGGTTCGTCTCCGGGGCGACGCCGCCGTTCGTCCTCGGCTTCGACGTGGCCGGCGTCGTCGAGGGCGTCGGCCCGGGCGTGACGGTCTTCCGGCCCGGCGACGAGGTGTTCGGAATGCCGCGTTTCCCTCACGCCGCGTCCGCGTACGCCGAGTACGTCACGGGCCCGGCCCGGCACTTCGCCCCGCGGCCCCGGGGCCTCGACCACGTCCGGGCCGGCGCCCTGCCGCTGGCCGGTCTCACCGCCTGGCAGGCCCTCGTCGACACCGCCGACGTCCGGCCCGGGCAGCGCGTCCTGATCCATGCGGCGGCCGGCGGGGTCGGGCACCTGGCCGTGCAGATCGCCAAGGCGCGGGGCGCCCACGTCATCGGCACGGCCAGTGCGGCCAAGCACGAACTGCTGCGCTCGCTCGGCGCCGACGAGCTGATCGACTACCGGGTGCAGGACGTCGCCGATGCCGTGCGCGATGTCGACGTGGTCCTGGACGCCGTCGGCAACGCGTCGCTGCGCCCGCTGCGCCGGGGCGGCATCTGCGTGTCGATCCTGCCGCCGGACGACCGCTTCCGGACCCGCGAGGCCGAGGAAGCCGGGGTCCGGGCGGTGTTCATGCTCGTCGAACCCGACCGCCAGGGACTGCGGGAGATCGGCGCCCTGGTGGAGGCGGGACGCCTGCGCGTGATCGTCGATGCGACCTTCCCCCTCGAACGGGCGGCCGAGGCACACGCCTTGGGCGAAACGGGCCGCACCACCGGAAAGATCGTCCTGACCGTCGGCTGAGCGCGCCGTCCGGGGAGGGCGCCGCGACGCCCTCCTCGGACGGAGTCCAACTCCCTTGATTGTGAACGTTCTTGGTGCGCTCCCTATCATCGGTGCGTTCCCGGGGCCCCCGCGGGGTACACCCCGGGGGCGGGGGGGTTTACAAAATAATACAACCCGCCGAGGGCATAAAGCCGGAAAAAAATAGCAAACAAAAATTGTC
>NZ_JBHYVA010000175.1:0-13255 GCF_042750055.1 Streptomyces sp. NPDC059456 | reverse complement strand
CCCCGTACGGGCCGCCCACTCCGCAGGGAGCGGGCGGCCCGTACGCGTGCCGGCCCCGGATCAGAGCTTCGACAGCTCGTCCACCAGGTCGTCCAGGCCCAGCGAACCCTGCGACAGCGCGGCCATGTGCCACGCCTTCAGGTCGAAGGACTCGCCGTGCGCGGCACGGGCGTTGTCCCGCCCCAGCAGCCAGGCCCGCTCGCCCAGCTTGTAGCCGATCGCCTGCCCCGGCATCGACAGGTAGCGGGTCACCTCGCTCTCGATGAAGTCCGCCGGCCGCCCGCTGTGCAGGCCGAAGAACTCCTGGGCCAGGTCCACCGTCCAGCGCTCGCCCGGGTGGAACGGCGAGTCCGCCGGGATCTCCAGGCCCAGGTGCATGCCGATGTCCACGATGACCCGCGCGGCCCGCATCATCTGGCAGTCCAGGTAGCCCAGCCGCTGCTCGGCGTCCTTGAGGTAGCCCAGCTCGTCCATCAGGCGCTCCGCGTACAGCGCCCAGCCCTCGACGTTGGCGCTCACCATGCCGATGGAGGCCTGGTAGCGGGAGAGCTGGTCCGCGACGTGCGTCCACTGCGCGAGCTGGAGGTGGTGGCCCGGAACGCCCTCGTGGTACCAGGTGGAGACCAGGTCGTACACCGGGAAGCGGGTCTGGCCCATCGTCGGCAGCCAGGTGCGCCCGGGACGGGAGAAGTCCTCCGACGGGTTGGTGTAGTACGGGGCCGCCGCGCCGCCCGGCGGCGCGATCTTGGACTCGACCCGCTTCACGCGCTCGGCGAGCTCGAAGTGCGTGCCGTCGAGGTTCTCGATGGCCTCGTCCATGAGGCCCTGGAGCCAGGCCTGGACCTCCTCGACGCCCTCGACGTGGGTGCCGTGCTCGTCGAGGTGCTTCAGCGCCTCCCAAGGACCGGCGCCCGGCAGGATCTTGGCCGCCTCGGCCTTCATCTCGGCGAGCAGCCGGTGGTACTCGGACCAGCCGTAGGCGTACGCCTCGTCGAGGTCCAGGTCCGTGCCGTTGAAGTAGCGCGACCAGCGGGCGTAGCGCTCGCGGCCCACCGGGTCCGGCTCGTCCGCGACGGCGGGCGCGTACACGTCCCGCATCCAGTCGCGCAGCTCCGCGACGGCGGAGGTCGCACCGGCGGCCGCCTCCTCCAGCCCGGAGCGCAGCGACTCCGGGCCGCGGGACACGAAAGCGCCGAAGAAGCTCTCGCCGCCGGCTCCGCCGTTCGCGCCCTCGCCGTCCTCGCCCGCCCAGGTGGTGAGCTGGCCGATGAAGGTGGCGGTGGCGCGCGGGCCCCCGTACAGACCGCGGTCCAGGCCGAGTCCGAGGCTCTCGCGGTAGCCGGCGAGTGCGGCGGGGACCGCGCGCAGCCGCTCCTCGATCGCGGCCCACTCCTCGTCCGTGTCGGCCGGGGTCAGCGTGAAGACCTCGCGGACGGAGTGGGCGGGCGAGTGGATGTTGCTGACGGCGCGCAGGTCCTCGTCCGCCTCGTACACCGCGAGTTCGGCCGTGAGGCGCTCGCGCAGCAGGCGGGCGCAGCGGCGCTCGGCGTCGCTGTCCGCGCCGGGCAGCCGCTCGGCGGCGTCGAGACGGGCGAGGGTGGAGCGGGACAGATCGGCGGCGGCCGCACGGCCGGCCGGGGAGAAGTCCGGGAGCCTGCTGGAGCTCGCGGCGACACCGAGATAGGTGCCCGTGATCGGATCGATGGCGATGAGGTCGTCGACGTATGCGTCGGCGACCTGGCGGGGCAGCCGGGAAGCGCTGTCGCTGCGAAGGGTCTCTGACATGCGGCCATCTTCGTACGGCGAACGGCCCCGCGTCATCACCGTTCGCTGTCAGCCTCCTGACGTGCGGCAAAGCGGCGGACCGTCGCCCCGCCCCCGCACCGTCGACGGGCCCCGGCCGGGGGCGGGTTCAGGCCGACCGGCCGGAACCCGCCGCGCGGCGGCTCAGTGCCCGTGCTGCCGGCCGTACGGATGCTGCGCGCGGGGCAGCTCGTACGGGACCCGGGAGACGGCCGGCGCGGCGTCCAGCCGGGCCGTGATCACCAGCGTGCCCTCCTCGATCTGGTAGTCGAGGGGGAGGCCCAGACCCCGCATGGCCGCGACCATCCCGGTGTTGGAGGCCTGGGTGACGGCGTACACGCTGTCGCAGCCGGTCTCGGCGGCCATCGCGATCAGCCGGCCCAGCAGCTCGGTGCCGATCCCGCGGCGCTGCCAGTCGTCCTCGATCAGCAGCGCGACCTCCGTCTCGTCCCCGTCCCACAGCAGGTGGCCGAGGGCGACGAGCTTGCCGGACGCGGTGGTTGCCGCGAGGGTGCGGCCGAACCGGGGGCTCAGCAGGTGGGCCAGGTAGCGGTCGGCGTCGGAGACGGGCCCGTGGTAGCGCAGGCCGAGGGTGCGCTCGGAGCAGCGGTCGTGCATCGCGCGGGCGGCGGGGAGGTCGGATCCGTCCGCGCGGCGCACGGTGATCTCGTTGCCCTCGGGCAGGGTCAGTACGTCCTGGCCGTGCGGGACGCGCGGGCCGAGCCGGGCGTCGAGCTCGACGAGGGCGCGGGCCCGGGCGAACTCGGTGGGGGTGAAGGGCAGGTAGGGGCGCTCCACGGTGATGGCGCCGCCCGACGGGTCGCGCAGGCGCATCACCGTCTCCTCCAGGACCCCCTCGACCGGGGCGTCGGCGCCCGCGTTGGGGCGGCCCGAGAGGGTGGTGGCCGGGATGGAGTGGATGGTGCAGCGGCCGAGCAGCTGGCGCAGCGCGAGGGGCAGCTCGGCGGCGTCCAGGGCGGTGCGCGTGGCCAGCCCCAGGACGCGGGTGGGGGTGTCGACCAGGTCGTGCGCGTCGGCGCGCTCGATCCAGGTGCTGTGGCCGCCGGCGCCGGAGATGGCCCGGGTGAGGTCGCCGGCGGGCAGCTGCTGCGGGGAGCGCAGCAGGAACTCGTCGACGGTGCCGCCTTCGGGGAGCGGATGGGTCTGGAGGGTCAGGATGTCCACGCCGTGGTGGGCGAGCGCGGTGCAGAGCGAGGCCAGGCTGCCGGGCTCGTCGCGCACGGTCGTCCGCATCCGCCACAGGGAGGTGGTGGCGGCTGCCGCCGGCTCCGACCCGGACTCCGAACCGGACTCCGGCGGGGACGCCGGCCCGGACCCGGCTGCCCGGGCCGGATCGGACGCGGCTGTTCGCGGGGGCGGCGGAGCATGGCTGTGACGCCGTGCCCACCAGGTGTGGAACGCCGCCGTGACCAGGAGCGCGACGGCGGAGGCGATGAGCAGGACCGGGCCCTTGGGGCCGTGCGCGACGAGATTGGCGATGCCGTCGGCGACCGCGACGGCGCAGAACAGTGCTGCCAGTTCGACGACGTCGCGGCGCCAGTGGTGGCGGTGGGAGCGCTGGGCCGGGGCGTGGGTGCGTTCAGTCATGCATGTCACTGTGGCGCAGGGGTGTTGCGTGATCACGAACGATCTGTGACCGACTGGTTAAGTGTCGTCTGGCCGGTTTGGCCCGGTTTTCCGGCCGGTTCCCAAACCTTCCGCCCCCACTGCCCCTTCCATCCCTACTGCCCCACACGTCCCGGCTGGAGCGAGGTGGTGAAGAGTACGCCGCCTCCCTGGCGCCGCAACCGGACCGTGAGCTCCCCACTGTCACCGTCGATGTCGACCTCGCCGTAGTACGGGGGGTTCTCGGACGGCGACATGTTGGCGAGCGGAGCCGACTGGACGTACGCGGTCTCGGGGCCGAACGTGGCGTCGAGCCTCCCCGCCGGGAACCCGCCCGCGCCGACGGGACCGGAAACGAACTCCCAGAACGGTGCGAAGTCGGTGAACGCGGCCCGCTCGGGGGCGTAGTGGTTCGCGGCCGTGTAGTGGACGTCGGCGGTGAGCCACAGCGTGCCGGTGATGCGCTGGTGTTTGATGTGGCGCAGGAGTTCGGCGATCTGGAACTCGCGGCCGAGCGGGGCGCCCGGGTCGCCCTGCGCGACGGCCTCGAAGTTCTGCGCCCCGTCGGGCACGACGATGCCCAGCGGCATGTCCGCGGCGATGACCTTCCAGGTGGCGCGGGAGCGGGACAGCTCCCGCTTGAGCCAGGCCAGCTGCTCCCGGCCGAGGATGCCGACGGCGTCCACGGTCTGGCGGCCGGGGGAGTTGGCGTCGCGGTAGGTCCGCATGTCGAGGACGAAGACGTCGAGCAGCGGCCCGTACCGCATCACGCGGTACATCCGGCCCTCCGCACGCCCGCCCCGGAGGTCGGTGACGGGGAAGTACTCGCCGAAGGCCCGGCGGGCGCGGCCGGCCAGGGTGTCGACGTCGCGCACCGTGTAGCGGGGGTCGTCGATCACCTGGCCGGGATACCAGTTGTTGCGCACCTCGTGGTCGTCCCACTGGGCGAGGACCGGTACCTGGGCGTTGAACTCGCGCAGGTTGCGATCGAGCAGGTTGTAGCGGAAGTTCCCGCGGAACTCGTCGAGCGTCTCGGCGACCTTCGCCTTCTCCTCGGTGGTGATGTTGCGCCAGACGCTGCCGTCGCGCAGCGGGACGGAGGCCTGGATCGGCCCGTCCGCGTAGATGGTGTCCCCGCTGAACAGGAAGAAGTCCGGGTCGCGGCGGCGCATCTCGTCGAAGACGCGGTAGCCGCCGAGGTCCGGGTTGATGCCCCAGCCCTGGCCCGCGAGGTCACCGGACCACAGGAAGCGCACGTCGTGGCGGCGGGAGACCGGCGTGGTCCGGAAGGTGCCGGAGACGGGTTCGCCGGTGCGGCGCGGGTCGTCGGGGTCGGCCAGGGTCACCCGGTAGTGGATCTGCTGCCCGGGCGGGAGGTCGCGCAGGGTGGTCGTGCCGGTGAAGTCGGTGGCGGGACCGAGGAACGGGCCGCCGTGCCGACGGACGCCGTAGCGGAACGACTCGCTCGGGGAGGTCTCGACGTACATCCGCGCCGGACGGTCGGAGCGCGTCCAGATCGTGGCCGAGTGCGCGGTGATCTCACCGGACTGGGTGCCCCAGGGCGCGCCCGGGCGCCCGGAGCGGGTGAACGCCGCCGCCGCGGTGGCGGTCGAGGCGAACGCGGGCGCGGCGAGCGCCCCGGACAGTGCAAGGCCCACGGGCACGGCGAGTGAACCGCCGAGCAGGGACCGTCGGGAGTGCGGAATCGGTGCCATCGGAGCGTCTCCAGGGGCCGGCGGGGACGGGTCGGACCAGTGTGCCGACGCACACCGGCCCGCCCGCGTCGCGCAACCGAACCGCGGATGAACAGCCGTCAGCCGCTCAGCCGAAATGGCCGGTTGTCGCGCGCACCGTGTCCAGAACCACGCGCGAGACCAGCGCCGGGTCGTCGTTCATGGGGACGTGACCGCACCCGCGGAGCCGGACCAGCCGGGCGTCGGGCACCGTGCGCTTGGCGCGGACGCCCTGGCGGGGCAGGAGCAGCCGGTCGCGGGATCCCCACGCGATGGTGACCGGCAGGCCGGGCACGTCCGAGGTGAACCGTACGGAGCGGCCCGCGGCCAGCGTCTCCTCGAAACCGGTGGCCTCGCGCAGGGCGAGGGTCTCGGCGACCACGGCCTCCGGCGACCGGCGGGCCGGGTGGGCGTAGATGGTGCCGGTGAGCGCGGCCCGGCCGGCGGAGCTGCGCGAGAGCCGCTCCAGCGTGGACTGGGGCAGGGTGAGCGCGCCGACGCGCATCGCGCGCAGGGTGGCGAAGGCGTACTTGCGCTCGGCCTCGGTCCAGAACCCGGCGGGGGAGAGCGCGGTGACCGAGCGGACCAGGTTGCTCCGGCCCATTTCGAGGGCGAGGAGCCCGCCGAGGGAGTTGCCCACGACGTGCGGGCGCTCGACGCCGAGTGCCGTGCAGAGCGCGCCGAGCGCGGGGACGACGTTGCCCAGGTCGTACGCAACCCCCTCGGGCAGCGGATCCGAGACCCCGAAGCCGGGCAGGTCGACGGCGATCACGTCGTGCTCGGCGGCCAGGATGTCGGTCACCGGGTGCCAGGCCTGGAGGTGGTGGCCGATGCCGTGCAGCAGGAGCAGCGGCGCGCCGGCGCCCTTGCGCTCGTAGGCGACGGTGGCGGTGCGGGGGCCCAGCGGCGATTCGATCGGGAAGGAGACCGTGGCGGTCATGCTGCTCCTCGTCGGGTGGACGCGTGTGAGACAGGCTGTCAGTAATGGCTACCGCCATGATTACCGCCCGGTAGTACGAAGGGACAAGCCTCCGGCGCGTGTCGGGGGGACTTCGGGGCGGGCCGCCGGGCGAGTCGTCGGGTGCGCTGTCGGGTGAGCCGTCGGGTGAGCCGTCGGAACGCGCGAGAACATCGCATGAACGGCTTGATACGTATGCCCGATCTGCCCGGTAAAGGGGTGAGGATTGGTCTTGACCAAGGGGGTGCGCCGTCCTATCGTCGGCTGGGATAGTGCAGGAACCTTTAATAAACAAAGGCGCGGAACTGCCGCTGGAACACGGCGATTGCAGCGATGGCAGGAGGATCAGGGTGGGGACCACGCAGCTCGAAACGGTGCCGGAGCCGAAGTACTGGCACCTGAAGACCGTTCTCAGCGAGGCGCTCGACCAGGATTTCGCGGTGGGCGAGATCCTGCCCAACGAGCGTGAGCTCGCCGCCCGCTTCGGCGTCGCCCGGGCGACTCTGCGCCAGGCCCTGGAACAGCTCGAACTCGAAGGCCGGCTGCAGCGCCGCCGCGGGGTCGGCACCACCGTCGCCCCGCCCCGGGTCGGCGTGGCCGTCGGCAGTACGGAGCACAGCTGGCCCGGCGAGAGTGCCGACGGCTGGGAGATCGTGGACGTGGCCGACGCCGCCGTGGTGTCCGCCGCCGTCCTGAGGCTCCTCGGCGGCGGCGCAGCCGACCAGCCCGTGCACACCGTGCGCCGGACCCGCGTCTCCCACGGCCAGGCCGTCGCCGCCGAACTGCTGTACGTGCCGGCCGCCTCCGTGCCCGGCCTGTCCGCCATCGACGCCCCGGCCGGACCCGCCCGCGCCCGCGCCGTGCTGCGCGAGCTCCAGCGCCTCGCCCTCGACGGCCAGGACCGCTCGGTGGAACTCGGCTCGGCCCGCGCCGACGACGCCAAGGAACTGGACCGGCTGCCGGGGGCACCGGTGCTCGTGGTCACCACCCGCTACTTCACCGCCGCGGGAACGGCCGCCGTCTCGGTCGCCACGTACCGCGCGGACACCTGCCGGCTGACCTTCGGAGACTCGGGGGACGTGGAGATACGCCACGAAGCCCGCGCGGCCTCCTGACCGAGCCGCCCGACCACGACGGCCCGCACGGCAACGGCCTGCACGGCAACGGCCCGGCCCCGGACACCCGGGGCGGGCCGTTCGCCGTTCCGGAGGTCTCCCGGAGGTCTTCCGGAGGTCTTCGGAGGTCTTTGGGGGGCGCGCCGGGTCAGCGGCGCCGGGTGGTGACCGTCTTCTCCACCGCGAAGAGCTCTTCCTCGACATGGTCCAGCGCCAGCCGCAGCGCACCGGTGGCCACCGCGGCCTCGCCGAGCAGGGACTGCGCCACCCGCGGTGGGCGCAGGCAGTACCGCTCCAGCTCGCGGCGCAGGGGATCCAGGACCCCGTGCAGGCCGGCCGCCCAGCCGCCGACCACCACCAGCTCGGGATCCATGGCCAGGACCAGCGCCGCCACGTCGTGCACCAGCCGCTGGATGAACCGCTCCACCGCGGCCACGGCCTGCTCGTCGCCCCGCCGGGCCTTGGCGAACACCTCGGCCACCGCCTGCTCGTCCAGCGGGTGCAACGGCTCGCCGGTCGTCGACAGCAGCTTCTCGGGCGTGACGTCCCGGCCCAGCAGGTGCAGGGCGCCGATCTCGCCGGCCGCCCCGCCGAACCCCCTGTGTAGCCGTCCCCCGATGAGCGACCCCGCGCCGGGGCTGAGCCCCGCCATCACGAACACCACGTCGTCGGTGTCCTGCGCGGCGCCCTTCCAGTGCTCCGCGACCGCCGCCGCGTTCGCGTCGTTCTCCACCCGCACCGGGCAGCGGAACGAGCGCCGCAGCCGCTCGCCGAGCGGCAGCCCGGTCCAGCCCGGCAGGGCCGTCCCCAGGCGTACGGTGCCGTCCGCCTCCACGATCCCGGGACTGCCGACACCGACCGCCCGCAGCGAGTCGCGCGGTACCCCCGCCCGTCGCAACAGGTCGGCCACCGCCGCCCGCACACGCTCCAGCCGCTCGTCCGCGGACGCCGTCTCGGCGACCTCCTTGGTGCCGGCGCCGATCACCCGCCCGTCCAGCCCGGACAGCAGCACCGCGACCCGGTGCGAGCCGATCTCGATACCGAGCAGGTGCCCCGCCTCGGTCCGGAACCGGTAGCGCCTGGCGGGCCGGCCCTGGCGGCGCGCACCCTCCTCCGCACCGGCCTCGACGACGAGCCCGGTCCCGATGAGGCCCTCGACCACGCCTTCGACGGTCGGCCGGGACAGCCCGGTCACCCGGGTGAGGTCCGTGAGTGTCGGCGATTCGGCCGCCCGCAGTGCCCGCAGCACCACGGCCGAATTGATCCGCCGGAGCAGAGAAGGATCCCCGCCGGTCAGCTGCCCCAACGTGTGTCCTCCCAGATGGCGAGCCTGTCAGCCGGATCGTACTGCGCGCCCGGGCCGGCGGCGAGAAGCAGCCCCCCATCGGCCGGAACCGGCTGCTCCCCTCACGCCGGGGCGACGAATCCCGACTCGTACGCCGTGATCACGGCCTGCGTCCGGTCCCGCGCCCCCAGCTTGCCCAGGATCGCGCTCACGTGGGACTTGACCGTCTCCGTACCGACGATCAGCTCGCGGGCGATCTCGACGTTCGTCAGTCCCCGCGACATCAGCCGCAGCACCGCCTCCTCGCGCTCGGTCAGTGAGGCCCGCTCCAGTGCAGCCCGTGCCTGCCGGTTCCCGTACTCCGCGGCCAGTGCCCGCACGGCCGCGGGGAACAGCAGCGTCTCGCCCTCCGCCACCAGCCGTACCGCGTGCACGATCTCGGAGGGGCGGGCCCGCTTCAGCAGGAACCCGTCCGCGCCGGCGCGCAGCGCCTGGTATACGTACTCGTCGTTCTCGAAGGTGGTCACCACGAGGATCTTCGGCGGGGAGTCCACGGTCCGCAGCACGGCCCGTGTCGCCTCGATCCCGTCGAGCAGCGGCATCCGCACGTCCATCGCCACCACGTCCGGCCTCAGCCGGCGGACGAGCGGGACGACGGAGGCGCCGTCGGCCGCCTCACCCACCACCTCGATGTCGGGCTGGGCATCCAGAACGGCACGCAGACCCGCGCGTACCAGGGGTTCGTCATCGACGAGCAGAACGGTAACCGGCATCCGGTCAGCGTATTCGCTCCAGCGGAAGCCGCGCGCGCACTCTCCAACTGCCCTCGTACGGACCGGTCTCGGCCTCCCCGCCGAGCAGCGCGGCCCGCTCCCGCATCCCGCGCAGCCCGCTCCCGCCGCCGGACATGACGGTGGGCCCCTCCGGCAGCGGGTTCGTGACCTCCATGTCCAGCCTGCCGACGGCCATCTCCACCCGCACCCGCACGGGCACCGGACCGCAGTGCCGTAGCACGTTCGTGAGCGCCTCCTGCAAGATCCGGTAGCCCTCCCGGGTGACGGGGCCCGGCAACTGATCGAGTGGTCCAGTCAGTTGTGCGTCCACCTCCGACCCCGAGGCCCGGGCGGACTGCAGCAGCCGGTCGGCCTCCGCCAGCGTCGGCCGCTGCGAAACCGCCTGTGGCGACTCCCGCAGGACCACCAGGACCCGTTCCAGGTCCTCCAGCGCGGTCCGGCCCGTCTCCTCGATCGCACTCAGTGCCCGGTCGGTGAACTCCGGATTGCCCGCCGCCCGCGCCGCGCCCGCCTGCACGACGGCCACCGTGAGGGCGTGCCCGATCGAGTCGTGCAGCTCCCGCGCGATGCGGGTGCGCTCCAACAGCTGCTCGGTGCGCGCCTCCAGTGCGGTGAGCCGCTCGGCCGCCGAAGGCCCCAGCAGCCGCCGGGCCGCCGCGGTGACCAGCTCTCCCAGCAGCACCACTATCGCGATGAGGAGGACCAACGGCATCGGCGCGAGCAGCGCGGCGATCCACCTGGGTGGAACGAAGGGCACCATGGGGTCCGGGTTGATCGGGTGACCGATCGCCGTAGCGATCAGTTCGACGGTCATCACCGGCAGCCACACGGTCGCGAGCATGGCGGCGAGCGCGATGACCAGCCGTGTCTCCAGCCACAGGAGGGTTCGCCACCGGTCGCTCCACCGCGCCGACGGGGCCGCGCCGATGGAGCTTTCGGGGTTGTCGTGGTCGTTCGGCGTGAGCAGGAACTGGGCCTGCAGGCCCTCGGCCAGCCGCACCCAGGGCACCAGCCCGAACGGTATGACGATGACCAACGGCATCCACGGCATCTCCGGCTCTATGAACATCCACACGGCCAGCAGCAGCACGGGCACGCACAGGTGCAACCAGCGTGAGTAGGTCACCGGTTGGAGCGGGGCACGGAGCAGTCGGTACATGCCCCCATCGTGGCAGTGACCGGCCCTGATGCGTCTCCCCCACGTGGGGGAGACGGCACCCTCGCATGGGGGAGGGAAGGGGGTGGGGCGGACGGCGAGTCTTGAGCCATGAACAGGATCGAGATCCGAGAACTGACCAAGGAATACGGCCGTACCCGGGCCGTGGACCACCTCACCTTCGATGTCCTGCCGGGCCGGGTCACCGGATTCCTGGGCCCCAACGGCGCCGGCAAGTCCACCACGATGCGCCTCCTGCTGGGTCTGGACCGGGTCACGTCCGGGACGGCCACGATCGACGGGCGGCGGTTCACCGACTTCCCCGACCCGCTCCACCGGGTCGGTGCCCTTCTCGACGCACAGGCCGCCCACGGCGGGCGCACCGCCCGGGACCACCTGCGTTTCCTCGCCGCCGCCAACCGCATCCCGGTGCGCCGGGTCGAAGAGGTGCTGGAGCAGGCGGGGATCGCCTCGGCGGCGAAGCGCCGGATCAAGACCTTCTCACTCGGCATGCGCCAGCGTCTGGGCATGGCGGCAGCGCTGCTGGGAGACCCCGCGGTGCTCATGCTCGACGAGCCCACCAACGGGCTCGACCCCGAAGGCATCATCTGGATCCGCGAGCTGATGCAGGGCCTCGCCGCCGAGGGCCGCACGGTACTCGTCTCCAGTCACCTGATGACCGAGACCGCGGCGCTCGCCGACCACCTGGTCGTCCTCGGGCAGGGCAGGCTGCTGGCCGACTCCTCCATGGAGGAGTTCATCGAGGCGCGCAGCACCCCGAAGGTCCGTCTGCGCACCTCCGACCCCATCCGGCTCCGGGCCGCCCTGGCCCGGGACGGCTTCGAGATGGCGAGCGCGGACGGCGGGCTCTGGACCGTCGAGGGCATACGCGCCGAGCAGCTGGGCGCCATGGCCGCCCGCGAGGGCGTCCCCGTGCTGGAACTCTCCGACGAGCGCGCCTCACTGGAACAGGCCTACCTCGACCTCACCGCCGACCACGCGCAGTTCGCCGCCACCCGCTGACCTTCCCCCACGACCCAAGGAGGCTTCCCCATGAGCGCTGCCCAGCCCACCGTCCCCGTCCTGCACTCGGAATGGATCAAGATACGGTCCCTCCGGGGTACCTTCGGGGCCCTGATCGCCATCCTCGTGGCCACCGCCGGGATACAGGTGCTGACCGCCGCCGCGGTAGGTCAGGCGGAGGCCGACAGCCTGGGGGCGGACCCGCTCCTCGGAGCCTTCTACGGCGTCAACTTCGGCCAGATAGCCGCCTTCGCCTTCGGGGCGAGCGCACTGTCCGCCGAGTTCCAGGGCGGCGCCCTGCGCACGTCGCTGACCGCGGTCCCGAGCCGCACCCGCTTCTACCTGTCGAAGATCGCCGTGGTGGGGGTGCTCGCCTTCCTGGTGGGCCAGGTCGCCGGACTCCTCACGTTCGTGCTGGGTCAGGCCGTGATGGGGCAGTACGCGCAGTCGCTGGGGGACCCGGGGACCGTCCGCGCCGTCTTCGGCAGCGGTGTGTACCTCACACTCATGGCTCTGTTCGCGGCCGGACTGACGGCGGTGCTGCGCAGTGCCGCGGTCGTGCTGAGCATCCTCATACCCTTCGTCGTCATGGTGCCGTTCATCGTCGGCCAGGCGGCTGGCGGAGCTGCCGAGTTCCTGCCGGACCAGGCGGGGCAGCTCGTCATGCACCTGGAGTTCAGCGGCCGGCTCGGTCCCTGGAGCGGGCTCGGGGTGCTGGCGCTGTGGGTGCTGGCCGCACTGGTCGGCGGCTGGGTGGCGGTGCGCCGGCGGGACGCGTGACGCGAGGCCAGTTGTCAGTGGTGCCCGGGATACTGACGGCATGACCACGGCAGAGCATCTCGACACGATCGACCGGCTCCGGACGCGTGACTTCCCCGAGGTCCGGGGGAGGTCCGAAGTGGGCACCAGCGGGCCCGGCTACCACCTCGCCGAGCTGGGTGACAGCCGGTGGTACGGCGATGAGGACGCGGCCGAGCGCGTGGCGCACGAGGAGCAGGTGACCGCCGAGTTCGAGGCCCTGGTCCAGCGGCTGGAGGAGCGCTGGGGGAAGCCCGACCGGTTCACGCTCGACAGTCTGCGCCTGCGGACGGAAGACGGCGAGGCGCCGCAGCCGTGGCAGGAGATCGGCGACACCAGTGACCACCTCCACCTCTGGCGGGCGGGGGACCGCTGGGTCGCCGTCTACGAGGCCCGGTGGGGGGCCGACCACTCACCGCAGCTCATGGCCGCGGTGACCGTGATCGACCCTCCCTAACCCTCCGGAGTCGTCTCGGCTGCCGTGCGGAGGCGGGCGTACTCCTGGGCCATGGACTCCGCGGTCCAGTGGGCGTTCAGGCCGCTCGGGTTGGGGAGGGCCCAGATGCGGGTGGAGCCGATGGTCCGGTCCTGGGGGCCGATCTGGGCCTTTCGCTCACCGAAGGCCGTGCGGTAGGCGGTGACCCCGACGACCGCCAGCCATTGCGGGCGCAGCAGTTCCACCTTGGCGGTCAGGATGCGGCCGCCCTCGCGGAACTCCTCGGCGCTCAGTTCGTCGGCGCGGGCCGTGGCGCGGGCGACGACGTTGGTGATGCCGAGCCGGTAGGTCAGCAGCTCCTCCTGCTCCGCGGGATCCAGGCGGCGCGGGGTGAAGCCGGACAGGTGCAGGACCGGCCAGAAACGATTGCCGGGACGGGCGAAGTGGTGCCCCGTCGCGGCGGAGAGGAGACCCGGATTGATCCCGCAGAACAGCACACGCAGACCGCCCCCCCACCACGCGGGGGTG
>NZ_JBHYVA010000174.1:2074-13291 GCF_042750055.1 Streptomyces sp. NPDC059456 | reverse complement strand
CCGCGTCCGGGACGCGGCTGGTGCTGCTGGGCGGCTACCCCTACCACCGGCACGCCGCCCAGCTGGCGGCGGCCTTCCCGCACGTCCACGCCGACCTGGGAGCGGTGCCGGCGCAGAGCGGGCCGCGCACGGCGGGGGTGCTGGCCGAGGTGCTGGAGCTCGCCCCCTTCGGCAAGCTGCTGTTCTCCAGCGGCGGGCGCCGGCTGCCCGAGCTGCACGCGGTGGGTGCCCTGGTCTTCCGGGAGGCGCTGGACCGGGTGCTGGGCGGCTGGGTGGGCGAGGGCGCCTGGTCCTGGCGGGACGCCGAACGGGTGGCGGCCATGATCGGATCGGGCAATGCCCGCCGCGTCTACCGGCTGGACGAGCGCGGCTGAGCGGGGGCGGGCCGGGCGCGCCGGGGCCCGGGGGCCCCGGCGGATCAGACGGAGGAGAGCTGCGGGTCGCCCTGCGCCGGGATCTCCGCCTGTGCGGCGGGCCGCTCCCGCAGGCTGAGCGCCACGCGGAGCACGGCGATCCACACCAGGCAGGAGCCGAGCATGTGGGCGGCGACCAGGGCCTCGGGCACGTGGGTGAAGTACTGCACGTAGCCGATGCCGCCCTGGGCGAGCAGCACGATCAGCAGGTCCCGGGCGCGGGCCCGGGTGTCGGCCGGGGCGTCGACCACGCGCAGCACCAGCCACATGGCGACGGCGAGCGCGCACACCACCCAGGCGGAGACCGCGTGGACGTGCGCGGTGGTCGACCAGTCGAACGGCATGCGCTTGATCTCACTGCGGTCGCCGGCGTGCGGACCCGAACCGGTGACCACCGTGCCCGCCGCGATCAGGACCAGCGTGGTCGCGAGCAGGGCCCACGAGAGCTTGCGCACGGGACCGGGGACGCGCGGCCGGGGAGCGGTGTCGCCCTCGCGGGTGCGCTGCCAGGTGATCGTGGTGACGGTGATCAGGGAGGTGGCGAGGAGGAAGTGCCCGGCGACGCTGTACGGGTTGAGCCCCGTCAGGACGGTGATGCCGCCGAGGACCGCGTTGCCCATCACGATGAAGAACTGGAGCCAGCCGAGCTTCGTCAGCGAGCGGCGCCAGGGCTTGGCCGAGCGGGCCGCGACGATGCCCCAGCCGACGGCCGCGCAGAGCACGTACGTCAGCATGCGGTTGCCGAACTCGACGGCCCCGTGGAAGCCCTGCTCCGGGGTCACGATCAGGCTGTCGTCCGTGCACTTGGGCCAGGTGTCGCAGCCGAGACCGGATCCGGTCAGCCGCACCGCACCGCCGGTGACGACGATGACCACGCTCATGACGAGCGCGGCGAACGCGGCCCGCCGGACGATCCGGGGTGACGGAGTCCAGCGGCTGGCGATGTAAGCGAGAGGGGTCAACACGGCCCTTATCGTACGCGGAGCCTTGTGCAAACTTTCACGAGGGGGTCCCCGGTGCACCGCCCGCCGCACGGCCCGCCGAGGTGTCGGGCCCGACGACCCGGCTGAACCGGGCCCCGGCGGGGTCCCCTTCCTCGTGCCACCAGACGCGGACCCGCCAAGGGGCGCCGTCGCCGGGGTAGTCCGGGGAGGCCGCGAAGCCGCGGAGCAGTTCGTCGCCCACGTCCTCCGCTGTCCTGTTTCTTACATCTGCCCCGCTGTGCCACGGATGTTCCTGTACGTTCCACAGTCCGTCAGGGCCCCGCACCTCGAAGCGCCACACCGCACGCCAGGGCGTGACCTCCAGCATCGTGCGCACCTGTTCGGCGCCGAGGTGGAGCCGCGCCGCGATCTCGGGCTCGGTCACGCCCTGGATCCGGGCGGCCACCACGGCCCGGGGCAGCAGGGACTCGGGCAGCAGCCCCTGCCCGCGCAGGTTCACCAGGGACTCGAAGGACAGGTGGCGCAGCCGCAGTTCGAGCTGGCGGCCGATGTGGTCGAGGGCCTCCTCCGCCTCCTGGGCCTCCTCGGGGCCCGGGGCGGCGAGGAGCAGCCGGCGGAACCCGCCCTCCGCGTCCACCGCCCACGCGACCGCCTCCTCGCCGGAGCCCAGCTCCGCGAGGCGGTCGCCGAGGAACACCTTCGCCTGGGCGAGACCGCGCCGGTTGACCGGATCGCGCTGGTCCAGGGCCGCCCACACCTCGACGGCCGCCCGGGTCAGGTCACGCGCCCGCTCGCCCGCCGCCCGCTCCATGGCGCTCGGGCCGCTCTCGGCCGCGGGGCCGAGCGGGTGGCGGGGCAGCCGGTCCCCGTCGCTGAGCGGCCAGGACAGCCAGACCCCCTGGTTGATCAGGCCCCGGGCGTACCAGCGGGCGTACTCGGGGGCGTGCCCGGCCGCCTGCTGTGCATGCCGCAGCCCCTCCTCGACGGCGGCCAGGGCACCCGCCCGGTCACCGCCGGCGAACCGGCGGGCCGCCAGGTCTCCCAGGCGCAGGCCGAGCCGCGCCGCGCACTCCGGATCGGTGCGCGCCGGTTCGCGCAGCGCGCCGATCAGCTCCGTGAGCAGCGCCTCGGCCTCGGCGGGCCCCGCCCGTTCGGCCCCCGACCGGATCCTCGCCCATTGCCCGTCCAGCCGTAGAACGTCTTCCCGCTGCGCCATGTCCGCCCCCCGGCGTCGTGGTGTGCCCCGCCCCCGCGGGGCGGCGCCCATCCTCCTGCCGGGTCAACGTCCGGGGGAGGGGATTCACTCCCAGCGGAAGAGCTTCGCGGCGGCGCCCAGTCCGAGAACGGCCCATGCGGCGAGCACCGCCACGTCCCCCCACGGCAGCGCGGCGCCGTGCCCGAGCACCTCGCGCAGCCCGTCGGACAGCGCCGAGATCGGCAGCAGCCCGAGCGCGGACTGCACGGCTCCGGGGAACTTCTCCATCGGCACGATCACCCCGCCGCCGACCAGCAGCAGCAGGAACACCAGGTTGGCGGCGGCCAGCGTGGCCTCGGCCCGCAGGGTGCCCGCCATCAGCAGCCCGAGCCCGGAGAACGCGGCGGTGCCGAGCAGGACCAGGGCGGCGGCCGACAGCGGGTTCCCGTGCGGGGACCAGCCCAGCGCGAAGGCGATCGCCGTCAGCAGCGCGATCTGGAGCACCTCGGTGACCAGCACGGACAGCGTCTTGGCGGCCATCAGCGCCCAGCGCGGCAGCGGTGAGGCGCCGAGCCGCTTGAGCACCCCGTAGCGGCGGTCGAAACCGGTGGCGATGGCCTGCCCGGTGAAGGCGGTGGACATCACCGCGAGCGCGAGGACGCCCGGCGCGAGGAAGTCGACGGACCTGCCCGCTCCCGTGTCGACGATGTCGACGGCGGAGAACAGCACCAGCAGCAGCGCCGGGATGATCACGGTCAGCAGCAGCTGCTCCCCGTTGCGCAGCAGCATCCGCGTCTCCAGCCCGGCCTGCGCCAGGATCATGCGGGACACGGGCGCGGCCCCCGGGCTGGGGGTGAACGTACCGGCGCTCATGCGCGCAGCTCCTTACCGGTCAGCTCCAGAAAAACGTCTTCGAGGGTGTGCCGCTCCACCGAGAGGCTGCTCGGCATCACCCCGTTCTGCGCGCACCAGGAGGCGACGGTGGCCAGCAGCTGCGGGTCCACGGAACCGGTGACCCGGTAGGTGCCGGCGCTGAGCTCGGCGGCCTCGGTGCCGTCGGGCAGCGCCTTGAGCAACGAGCCGAGGTCGAGGGCGGGCCGGCCGGTGAAGCGCAGGGTGTTCTCGGCGCCGCCGCGGCACAGCTGCTCGGGGCTGCCGTGGGCGATGACCCGGCCCGTGTCCACGATGGCGACCTCGTCCGCGAGCTGCTCGGCCTCGTCCATGTGGTGGGTGGTGAGCACGACGGAGACCCCGTCGGCGCGCAGTTCCCGTACGAGGTCCCAGGTCGCCCGGCGGGCCTGCGGGTCCAGCCCCGCGGTCGGCTCGTCCAGGAAGACCAGCTCGGGGCGGCCGACCACGGCCATGGCCAGGGCCAGGCGCTGCTGCTGGCCGCCGGACAGGCGCCGGTAGGAGGTGCGGCCGCAGCCGCCCAGCCCGAGCCGTTCCACCAGGGCGTCCACGTCGAGCGGGTCGGAGTACAGCCTGGCCATGTGGCGCAGCATCTCGACGGCGCGGGCGCCGGAGTAGACCCCGCCGGACTGGAGCATGACGCCGATCCGGGGGCGCAGCGCCTCGGCCCGGGTGACCGGGTCGAGGCCGAGGACGCGGACGGTGCCGGCGTCCGGGCGGCGGTAGCCCTCGCAGGTTTCGACGGTGGTCGTCTTGCCCGCGCCGTTGGGACCGAGGACGGCGGTGACCGAGCCCCTGCGGACGGTGAGGTCCAGTCCGTCCACCGCGGTTTTGGGTCCGTACCGCTTCACCAGTCCGCGGATCTCCACGGCGGGGTCATTGCTCATGCGGGTGAGTCTACGGAGCGGTAAGGGCGTCCAGGGGTGCCGGGGCGAGGTTCCCCCGCCCGTGCATCACCGCTGGCCAGGCCCTCGGGCCCGACCCCTTCCTCACTCTCCGTAGATAGGTTAGGTAACCCTTAGTGATGGAGGACACCAGGCGTGGCGTCCGTCACGGCTTGTCGGGGCTCGACTAATTACGCAACAATGGCGTTGTGAAATACGGCGAACGGATGATCGAGACCCCCCAGGGGGAGCTCGCTACCGGGGAGCGGTCAACCCGCAACCGGGTCGCGCGCTCCATCCTGGACCACGGTCCGTCCACCGTCGCCGACCTCGCCGCGCGTCTCGGCCTCACCCAGGCCGCCGTCCGCCGCCACCTCGACACGCTCGTCGCCGACGACGTGGTCGAGCCCCGTGAGCAGCGCGTCTACGGCGCACGCACCCGGGGCCGGCCCGCCAAGGTCTTCGCGCTGACCGACTGCGGCCGTGACGCGTTCGACCAGTCCTACGACTCCCTCGCCGCGGACGCACTGCGCTGGATCGCGCAGGCCGCCGGCGGAGGGGAGCAGGGGGAGGCGGCCGTCGCCGCCTTCGCCAGGGCGCGCATGGACGCACAGGCCGAGACCTACCGGGAAAGCCTGGACGCCGCCGCCCCCGCGGAGCGCACCGAGGCCCTTGCCAAGGCGTTGACCGCGGACGGGTACGCTGCTACGGCGAAGAGCGCTCCCGGTCCGCACAGCGGTGAACAGCTCTGCCAGCACCACTGCCCGGTCGCCCATGTCGCCGAGCAGTTCCCGCAGCTCTGCGAGGCGGAGACCGAGGTCTTCTCCCGCCTGCTCGGGACGCATGTGCAGCGCCTCGCCACGATCGCCCACGGCGACGGGGTGTGCACCACGTTCATCCCGCGAGGCGCGGGCACCACACAGACCGACACATCAGCATCTGCACGCACGGCCGGGAGGAACCCCGCATGACCACGGAGACTGCTCACCCTGAGCTCGAGGGTCTGGGCAATTACGAGTACGGCTGGGCCGACTCCGACGAGGCCGGCGCGGTTGCCAAGCGAGGCCTGTCGGAGGACGTGGTCCGCGACATCTCGGCCAAGAAGAACGAGCCCGAGTGGATGCTGAAGCTCCGCCTCAAGGGCCTGAAGCTCTTCGACAAGAAGCCCATGCCGACCTGGGGCTCGGACCTCTCGGGCATCGACTTCGACAACATCAAGTACTTCGTGCGCTCCACCGAGAAGCAGGCCGCTTCGTGGGAGGACCTGCCGGAGGACATCAAGAACACGTACGACAAGCTCGGCATCCCGGAGGCGGAGAAGCAGCGCCTCGTCGCCGGTGTCGCCGCCCAGTACGAGTCCGAGGTCGTCTACCACCAGATCCGCGAGGACCTGGAGGAGCAGGGCGTCATCTTCCTCGACACGGACACCGCGCTCAAGGAGCACCCGGAGCTCTTCCAGGAGTACTTCGGCACGGTCATCCCCGTCGGCGACAACAAGTTCGCGTCGCTGAACACCGCCGTGTGGTCGGGCGGCTCGTTCATCTACGTGCCCAAGGGCGTCAAGGTCGACATCCCGCTCCAGGCCTACTTCCGCATCAACACGGAGAACATGGGCCAGTTCGAGCGGACGCTGATCATCGTCGACGAGGACGCGTACGTCCACTACGTCGAGGGCTGCACCGCCCCGATCTACTCCTCGGACTCGCTGCACAGCGCCGTGGTCGAGATCATCGTGAAGAAGGGCGGCCGCTGCCGCTACACGACGATCCAGAACTGGTCGAACAACGTCTACAACCTGGTCACCAAGCGCGCCGTGGCGTACGAGGGCGCGACCATGGAGTGGATCGACGGCAACATCGGTTCCAAGGTCACCATGAAGTACCCGGCCGTCTACCTGATGGGCGAGCACGCCAAGGGCGAGACCCTGTCCATCGCCTTCGCGGGCGAGGGCCAGCACCAGGACGCCGGCTCCAAGATGGTCCACATGGCGCCGAACACCTCCTCCAACATCGTCTCCAAGTCGGTGGCGCGGGGCGGCGGCCGCACCTCGTACCGCGGCCTGGTCGAGATCGGCGAGGGCGCCCACGGCTCCAAGTCGAACGTGCTCTGCGACGCGCTGCTGGTCGACACGATCTCCCGTTCGGACACGTACCCGTACGTGGACGTCCGCGAGGACGACGTCTCCATGGGCCACGAGGCCACGGTCTCCAAGGTCTCCGACGACCAGCTCTTCTACCTGATGAGCCGCGGTCTGACCGAGTTCGAGGCCATGGCCATGATCGTGCGCGGCTTCGTCGAGCCCATCGCGCGCGAGCTGCCCATGGAGTACGCCCTGGAGCTCAACCGGCTGATCGAGCTGCAGATGGAGGGCTCGGTCGGCTAGTCCCGACCGGCCCCCCACGGCTCACGCAGCACATTCTTCGACGCAGGCACTGCTTTTTTAAGAGAGCGAGCAACACGACAGCCATGGCTGAGGCTCAGAACATTCCGGCGGGTTCGACCACCGCCGGCGCGATCGCGGTGGCCGCCGAGTCCACCGTCGCCACCCGGATGAGCGCACCCCCGTCCTTCGACGTGGCGGACTTCCCCGTCCCCCACGGCCGCGAGGAGGAGTGGCGGTTCACCCCGCTGGCGCGCCTGCGTGGTCTGCACGACGGCACCGCGGTCGCCAACGGCACCATGAAGGCCCAGATCGACGCGCCCGAGGGCGTCACCGTCGAGTCGGTGGAGCGCGACGACGCGCGCATCGGCAAGGCGGGCACCCCGGTGGACCGGATCGCCGCCCAGGCGTTCTCGTCCTTCGCCAAGGCCACGGTCGTCACCGTGCCCAAGGAGACCGTCCTGACCGAGCCGGTGCGCGTCTCGCTGCACGGCGAGGGCGGCACGACCTTCGGCCACACCGTCTTCGACGTCCAGGCCTTCGCCGAGGCCGTCATCGTCATCGACCACACCGGTGACGGCGTGCGCGCCGCCAACGTCGACTTCCTCGTCGGCGACGGCGCCAAGCTCACCGTCGTGTCCGTGCAGGACTGGGACGACACCGCCGTCCACTGCTCCCAGCACAACGCCCTGGTCGGCCGCGACGCGACGTACAAGTCGATCGTGGTCACCTTCGGCGGCGACGTCGTACGCCTGCACCCGCGGGTCAGCTACGCGGGCCCCGGCGGCGAGGCCGAGCTCCTCGGCCTGTACTTCACGGACGCCGACCAGCACCAGGAGCACCGCCTCCTGGTCACGCACGACGCCCCGCACTGCAAGTCCCACGTGGTCTACAAGGGTGCGCTGCAGGGCGAAGGCGCCCACGCCGTGTGGATCGGCGACGTCCTCATCGAGAAGAGCGCCGAGGGCACCGACACCTACGAGATGAACCGCAACCTCGTCCTCACGGACGGCGCGCGGGTCGACTCGGTGCCGAACCTGGAGATCGAGACCGGCGAGATCGTCGGCGCCGGCCACGCCTCCGCGACCGGCCGCTTCGACGACGAGCAGCTCTTCTACCTGCAGGCCCGCGGCATCCCGGCCGACGAGGCCCGCCGTCTGGTCGTGCGCGGCTTCTTCGCCGAGCTCGTCCAGCAGATCGGTGTCCCGGACATCGAGGAGCGCCTCCTCGGCAAGATCGAGACCGAGCTCGAGGCGTCCGTCTGATGACCTACGTCAAGGCCTGTGCGCTGAGCGAGCTGGAGGAGAACACCCCCAAGCGGGTGGAACTCGACGGCACGCCGGTGTCCATCGTCTCCACCGAGGGGGAGGTGTTCGCGATCAACGACATCTGCTCGCACGCGAACGTCTCGCTCTCCGAGGGCGAGGTCGAGGACTGCATGATCGAGTGCTGGCTGCACGGGTCCTCGTTCGACCTGCGCACCGGCAAGCCCTCCGGTCTGCCCGCGACCCGTCCCGTTCCCGTATACCCCGTAAAGATCGAAGGGGACGACGTGCTCGTCTCCCTCACCCAGGAGTCCTGAGGCATCCATGGCAACGCTTGAAATCCACGACCTGCACGTCTCCGTCGAGGCCGAGAACGGCGCCCGCGAGATCCTCAAGGGTGTCGACCTCACCGTCAAGCAGGGTGAGACGCACGCCATCATGGGCCCCAACGGCTCGGGCAAGTCCACCCTGGCGTACTCGCTCGCCGGTCACCCGAAGTACACCATCACCGGTGGCACCGTGACCCTCGACGGCGAAGACGTCCTGGAGATGTCCGTCGACGAGCGCGCCCGCGCCGGCGTCTTCCTCGCCATGCAGTACCCGGTCGAGGTCCCCGGCGTCTCGGTCTCCAACTTCCTGCGCACCTCCGCCACCGCCATCCGCGGCGAGGCGCCGAAGCTGCGCACCTGGGTGAAGGAGGTCAAGTCCGCGATGGAGCAGCTCCAGATGGACCCGGCCTTCGCCGAGCGCAACGTCAACGAGGGCTTCTCCGGCGGTGAGAAGAAGCGCCACGAGATCCTCCAGCTGGAGCTCCTCAAGCCGAAGATCGCGATCCTCGACGAGACCGACTCCGGCCTGGACGTCGACGCCCTGCGCATCGTCTCCGAGGGCGTCAACCGCGTCCGTGAGACCGGTGAGGTCGGCACGCTGCTGATCACCCACTACACGCGCATCCTGCGCTACATCAAGCCCGACTTCGTGCACGTGTTCGCGAACGGCCGCATCGCCGAGTCCGGTGGCGCCGAGCTGGCGGACCAGCTGGAGGCCGAGGGCTACGACAAGTACGTGAAGGGTGGCGCAACCGCGTGACACAGCTGCCTGGCCTCCTCGACATCGAGGCGATCCGCAAGGACTTCCCCCTTCTGGATCGCGTGGTCCACGACGGGAAGAAGATCGTTTACCTGGACAACGCGGCGACTTCGCAGAAGCCGCGCCAGGTGCTCGACGCGCTGAACGAGTACTACGAGCAGCACAACGCCAACGTCCACCGCGGCGTGCACGTGCTCGCCGAGGAGGCCACGGCGCTGTACGAGGGCGCCCGCGACAAGGTCGCCGCCTTCATCAACGCGCCGAGCCGCGACGAGGTGATCTTCACCAAGAACGCCTCGGAATCGCTCAACCTCGTGGCGAACATGCTCGGCTGGGCGGACGAGCCCTACCGGGTCGACCGCGAGACCGAGATCGCCATCACGGAGATGGAGCACCACTCCAACATCGTCCCGTGGCAGCTGCTCTCGCAGCGCACCGGCGCGAAGCTGAAGTGGTTCGGCCTGACCGACGACGGCCGGCTCGACCTGTCCGACATCGAAGAGGTCATCACGGAGAAGACGAAGATCGTCTCCTTCACGCTGGTCTCCAACATCATGGGCACGATCAACCCGGTCGAGGCGATCGTCCGGCGCGCGCAGGAGGTCGGCGCGCTGGTGCTGATCGACGCCTCGCAGGCCGCTCCGCACATGCCGCTGGACGTCCAGGCGCTCGGCGCCGACTTCGTGGCCTTCACCGGCCACAAGATGTGCGGCCCGACCGGCATCGGCGTGCTCTGGGGCCGCCAGGAGCTGCTGGAGGACCTGCCCCCGTTCCTCGGTGGCGGCGAGATGATCGAGACCGTGTCGATGCACGCCTCGACGTACGCCCCGGCGCCCCACAAGTTCGAGGCGGGTACGCCCCCGATCGCCCAGGCCGTCGGCCTCGGCGCGGCCGTGGACTACCTCACCGCGATCGGCATGGACAAGATCGCCGCGCACGAGCACGCGATCACCGAGTACGCGGTGAAGCGCCTCCTGGAGGTCCCCGACCTGCGGATCATCGGCCCCACCACGGCCGAGGACCGCGGCGCCGCGATCTCCTTCACGCTCGGTGACATCCACCCGCACGACGTGGGTCAGGTCCTGGACGAGCAGGGCATCGCCGTCCGCGTGGGACACCACTGCGCACGCCCGGTCTGCCTGCGCTACGGAATTCCCGCGACCACGCGAGCGTCTTTCTACCTGTACTCCTCTCCGGCCGACGTCGACGCGCTGATCGACGGGCTGGAGCACGTACGGAACTTCTTCGGCTGACGAGGGCGACGAGGACGACGCAGTGAAGCTGGATTCGATGTACCAGGAACTGATCCTGGACCACTACAAGCACCCGCACGGGCGTGGCCTGCGCGACGGCGACGCCGAGGTGCACCACGTCAACCCGACGTGCGGCGACGAGATCACGCTGCGCGTGAAGTACGACGGCGAGACGCTCACCGACGTCTCGTACGAGGGCCAGGGCTGCTCCATCAGCCAGGCCAGCGCGTCCGTGCTGAACGAGCTGCTCGTCGGCAAGGAGCTGGCCGAGGCGCAGAAGATCCAGGGCGTGTTCCTGGAGATGATGCAGTCGAAGGGCAAGATCGAGCCCGACGAGGCCATGGAGGAGGTGCTGGAGGACGCGGTCGCGTTCGTCGGCGTCTCCAAGTACCCGGCTCGCGTGAAGTGTGCTCTGCTGAGCTGGATGGCCTGGAAGGACGCGACGGCCCAGGCACTGGGTGACGCCGCGGAGAGGAAGACGGCATGACCGAGAACGCGACGCCCCCCGAGGCGTCGATCAAGCCGGCCACCGAGGAGGAGGTCCGCGAGGCCCTCTACGACGTGGTCGACCCCGAGCTGGGCATCGACGTCGTCAATCTGGGCCTGATCTACGGCATCCACATCGACGACGCGAACATCGCCACCCTCGACATGACCCTGACCTCGGCGGCCTGCCCGCTGACGGACGTCATCGAGGACCAGGCGAAGTCGGCGACGGACGGCATCGTCAGCGAACTCCGCATCAACTGGGTCTGGATGCCCCCGTGGGGCCCGGACAAGATCACGGACGACGGCCGCGAGCAGCTGCGCGCACTCGGCTTCAACGTCTGAGCCGTACCGCTTCGCGGGAGGGCCCCCCCCCCCCCCCCCGGGGCCCGCGCGGGG
>NZ_JBHYVA010000174.1:0-2064 GCF_042750055.1 Streptomyces sp. NPDC059456 | reverse complement strand
GCGCGCCCCACCGCCCCGGCCCCGGCGCGCCCGGGCCGACTCCTTCGGGGGCGCGGACCCGCGGCTTCCGGCAGGCCCTGCGTGTTCGTCCGGCGGACGATTGGAGTGCACCGGAAGTTGGCCAGGGTGGCCGAACCTGCTCGACGGCCGTCACGGCGTGACGCGTGGATCGCGCTCGGCCCGACTCGTGGGGACACCGATGAAGAAGCAGCTTGGCATCGCAGGGATCGCGGCGCTCGTCGTCGCCGGGACGGTCACCGTCGCACCCGCCCAGGCGGTGACGTACGGGACGCCGACCATCAGCCTGTCCGCGTCGTACCTGTCCGGCGCCGTCGGCGCGGTCGGGGACCCCGTGGTGAACGTGACCGTGGGGCAGAGCGGCGCCGACGTGTCCGCGCTGACCGTCAGCGCATCCGCGTCCAGCAAGGCCTCGGTCGCCGGGACCGGCGACGTGAGCGTCACCGGGACCGGGGCGGTGCGGCAGCTGGCCGTCACCGCGCGCGGCCGCGGCTACACCAACCTCACCGTCAAGGTGACCGGGCTGGGCGGCAAGAGCGCCACCAAGACCCTCTCCTACGCCGCCTCGGCCGCCGTGCAGGACCCGGCCGACGCCCGCTACTTCTCCGGAGCCTCGGACTCCTCGGCCGCCGTGGACGTCGGCGGCGGCTACACCGTCGTCGCCGACGACGAGAACAACGTGCTGCGCCTGTACGACCGGGCCCGCTCGGCCGCCCCGGTCCGGACCTGGGACTTCAGCTCGCAGCTCGGTGTCACCAAGGAGGTGGACATCGAGGGGGCGACCCTGATCGGCAACACCATCTACTGGACGGGCTCGCTCGGCAACAACAAGGACGGCGAGTACAAGGCACCCCGGAACACGGTGTTCACCACCACGGTGAGCGGCTCCGGAGCCGCCACGCAGCTCGCGTACGGGCGCTCGTACAAGAAGCTCCGCGACGACCTGGTGGCCTGGGACACGGCGAACGGCAACCGCTACGGCTTCGCGGCGGGCACGGCCGACGGCGAGGCGCCCAAGCAGATCGACGGCTTCAACGTGGAGGGCCTGGAGTTCGCCCCGGGCTCGACCACCACCGCCTACCTGGGCTTCCGCGCCCCGCTGGCCCCCGCGGTGCCCGGCGGCAAGGCGCTGATCGTGCCGGTGACCAACTTCGACAAGGTCCTCTCCAGCGGGTCCAAGGCCACCTTCGGGGCGGGCATCGAGCTCGACCTGGGCGGGCTGGCGATCCGCGACATCCGCAAGAACGCGGCGAACCAGTACCTGATCCTGGCCGGCTCCTGGGCCGCGGACGACAACACGGACCCGTACGCGCTCTACCAGTGGGACGGCGTCGCGGGACACGCCCCGGTCAAGCGGGCCGACCTGCCGACGACGGACCCGGGCGGCTGGGAGGCCATCGTGGACGTGCCGGACCTGTCGGTTGCGGGGGCCCGGGTCCAGCTGATCACGGACAGCGGTTCCGCGGACCTGTACGGGGACGGGGTCGAGGCCAAGGACCTGACGCACCCGGAGTGGAAGAAGGCGCGGACGGCCTGGTTCACGCTGAACTGACCCGGCCCCGCTACGGGCCGGGACGGCCGTTGCGTACGGAAGTACACAACGATGTGTACCCTCGTACACATGCCCTACGCACTGCTGGCCGCGGCCATTGCCGCCGAGGTGGCCGGGACCACCGCCATGAAGTTCAGCGACGGCTTCACGAAGGTGTGGCCGTCGCTGGGCACCCTGATCGGCTACGTCATCGCCTTCGCACTGCTCGCCCAGACGCTGAAGTCGATGCCGGTGGGCACCGCCTACGCGATCTGGGCCGGGGCCGGCACGGCCGCCATCGCCGCGATCGGCATGCTGTTCATGGGCGAGGCCGCCACCGCCGCGAAGATCGCCGGGATCGCGCTGGTCATCGGCGGCGTGGTGCTGCTGAACCTGGGCGGGGCCCACTGATGCCGGCCGCGGCCGGCGGCGGGCGCAGGTACGACCCGCAGCGGCGCCAGCGGATCATCGACGCGGCGATCCGGGTGGTGGACGCCAAGGGCATCGCCGGGCTG
>NZ_JBHYVA010000173.1:5430-13307 GCF_042750055.1 Streptomyces sp. NPDC059456 | reverse complement strand
CGTCCCGCGGCCCGCCGGGCCGCCGCCCGGCCTCCCGCCGAAGCCCGCCCACGCCCCCGCCGGGACCGGCCCCTCCCTCGCCGACTGGCTGCGCACCCCGCGCACCTCCGACGGCCCCGGCGTCTGGACGTACGGCCACACCCCCCGCGCCGCGGAGGAGCCGCAGGTCGCCGCCGTGCGGACCCTGCTCAGCGGCGCCGTCATCTCGCTGCTCGCCTGCATGCTGGTCTGGTCGCTCCTGCGGAACGGGTACATCCCCTACTGGCGCGTTCCGCCGCGCCTGTTCACGCCGAACGACTGGTGGCCGCCTCTGGGCGGAGAGCCCTTGCTCGGCTCCGCCGGCGACGTCACCATGCGGCTGTACGAGCTGCTGGTCGTTGCCGGCCTGTTCATCGGCTTCGGCCGACTGGGCAACTGGGGGGAGGCGTGGCGGCGCCTCGTGGTGGCGCGGGGCGGGGTGGTCCAGGCGGTGTCCGCAGCCATCGGCGGCCTGCTCGCCTTCTGGCTCCTCTCGCAGCACGCGGTACCCCTGCGGCAGTTCGTCTACGCCCTGCTGCCGCTGGAGGGTGCGGGGAGAGAACGTACCGCCTCACTCGTACGCGGTGCGGACATCGCGGTCTACGCGGTCGTCATCCTGCTCTTCGTCTGGATCGCAGTGCGCCGTCACCCCGGCGTCGCCCGCGAGAACAGCCGTCCTCCGGGCTCCGTGGAGTCGCCCGCGATCGTGGCCGGCGGGCCCGATGATCCGGTTACGTGGCCGCAGGTGCGGGGGGCCGGGCTTGGGGAGGTTGCCGACCGGCTGGAAGGGGAAGCCGGGTCCGGGCGGATGAACGACGTGGACTACGCGCGGATCCGGCGCGCCTGGGAGTCCGTACGGGCCGAGCCCTCCCGCGCCGCCGCCTTCGCCGACTCCGTGCGCGACAAGGGCGCGGGCGCCTGCGTCCACCCCTCCGGGGCCCGGGACCTGCCCGTGCGGGCGGCCCGGCACGACCTGCTCGCCCGGCAGGTGCTGCTCGGCACGGTCGAGGACGGCGAGCGCAACCCGTACGGCCGGCGCGGCACCCGCCTCGCCCTCGACCCGGGCGTGCTCGGCACCTCCCTGCTCGCCGTTGGCCCCTCCGGTGCGGGCAAGACCCGGCAGCTGGTGCGGCCCGTCGTCGAATCGCTCGCCCTCCAGGCGCTGGCCGGACAGGCCGCCGTCATCGCCGTCGCCTCGGCCGGCAGCCAACTCGGCCCGGACGCCGCCTACGACGTCGTGGTCCGCGTCGGCGACCCCGAGTCCGTCTACGACCTCGACCTCTACGGCGGCACCACCGACGCCGACGAGGCGGCCACCCTGCTCGCCGAAGCCTTCGTCGGCGATGTCCCCGGCCTGGAGGTGCGGCGCGCCGCGACCGCCCTCGCCCAGCTGCTCGGCCCGTTCCGGACGGCGTACGGCCGCTTCCCGGCGGTGCCCGAGCTGCGCGAGCTGCTCGACCAGGTGCCCGAGGCGCTCGGCGGGCTGCGCACCGAGCTCGAAGACGCCGGGCAGCACGTGATGCTCCGCGAACTCGACGCCCGGACCCGGCAGTACGGCGCCCCCGGCGATCCGGGACCGGCCCTCGCCGACCGGGTGGCCCTGCTCGACCGCCCGGCGTTCGCCGGCTTCTTCGACACCACCGGGCAGGGCCGGCCCTTCTCGCTGCGGGCCCTGGAGCATCCGCTGCGCGTGCGCATCGACCTGCCCGAGCGCGGCCACGCCGACGCCTCCCGCATCCTGGCCCGGCTGCTGCTCGCCCAGTTCAACGCCTCCGCCGCGGCCCGCACCGACCGCTCCCTGTTCGCGTTCCTCGCCTTCGACGACGCCTCGCACACCCTGACCCCGCAGACCGTGCGCGGCCTGCAGCGGCTGCGCTCGGCCAACGCCGGCGTCCTGCTGACGCTGCGCACCCTGGACGACGTACCGGAGGCGCTGCGCACCCCGCTGCTCGGGGCGGTCGGCTGCCGGATGGCCTTCTCCGGGGTCACCACCTGGGACGGCAAGCGCTTCGCCGAGGCCTGGGGCACCGAGTGGGTGGAGACGCGGGACGTCACCCACCGCACCGTCTTCGCCGACCAGCCGCTCACCCGGGCCATCCACGCCTTCCGCAAGCTGGTCACCGGCAAGGCCGTGACCACGGACGCGGTCACCGTGCGGCAGGTGGAGCGGGAGCGGTGGTCGGCCTCCGAGCTGGCGCACGCCGTGCCGCCCGGGTACGCGGTGCTCTCGCTGACCTCCGTCCGCGGTGAGCGGGCGGCTCCGCTGCTGGTCCGGCTGGCCGCGGCGGGCTGAGCCGACCCGTACGAGGTGGCAGAATCGAGGGGAGTCGTTCATACGACAAGGCGAAATTCCCCGCCGCGTCGCTCCGCTCCCCTTCGCTTCCCCTCTCTCCTCTTCTCTAAGGCCTCTGGAACCCTATGCCGCTCACCCTCGCCTCGCTCGTCCAGCACTCGGCGCTCAAACTCAGCGTCCGGGCGGGGGAGGGCCGCCTCGACACCCCCGTGCGCTGGGCCCACGTCAGCGAGCTCGCCGACCCCGTCCCCTACATGGAGGGCGGGGAGCTGCTCCTGATCACCGCCATGAAGGTGGACGCCGAGGACCCGCAGGAGATGCGCCGCTACGTGCGCCGCCTCGCCGCGGCCGGGGTCGTCGGCATCGGCTTCGCGGTCGGCGTGAACTACGAGGCGGTTCCGCAGGCGCTGGTGGACGCCGCGCGGGCCGAGGACCTGCCGCTGCTGGAGGTGCCGCGCCGCACCCCGTTCCTCGCGATCAGCAAGGCCGTCTCCGCGGCGCTGGCCGCGGACCAGTACCGCGCGGTGACCGCCGGCTTCGAGGCGCAGCGGGAGCTGACCCGGGCCGCACTGTCCGCCGACGGCCCCGCCGAGCTGCTGGCGAAGCTGGCGGCGCACGTGCACGGCTGGGCGGCCCTGTACGACACCTCGGGCGCGGTGGTCGCGGCCGCCCCGGAATGGGCCGCGCGGCGGGCCGCCCGGCTGACCCCCGACGTGGAGCGGCTGCGGGAGCGCCCGGCGCCGGCGAGCGCCGTGGTGGGCGGCTCGGAGGACCGGGTCGAGCTCCAGTCGCTGGGGACGGGCCGGCGGGCCCGCGGTGCGCTCGCCGTCGGCACGGGGGCCCCGCTGGGCACCGCCGAACGGTACGCCGTGCACTCGGCGGTGGCGTTGCTGACCCTGACCACGGAACGGTCGAGGTCGCTGCACGACGCCGAGTCCCGGCTGGGCGCGGCGGTGCTGCGGATGCTGCTGGACGGCGAGGCCGAGCACGCCCGGGCGGTGGCCGGGGACCTGTACGGGGCGCTGCTGGAGGCGCCGTTCCGGCTGGTGGTGGCCGAGCCGGCGCTGCCGGGGACCGCACAGCCCGAGGGCCTCGCGCTGCTGGCCGACGCGGTGGAGTCGGCGGCCGCCCGGGCCGGGGAGGCGCTGCTGGTGGTGCCGGAGCCGGGCCGGCTGGTGGTGCTGGCGGCCGACGGCGGCGCGGCGGTGCAGGCCTGCGCGGACCACGCGGAGGCGCTGGAGTCGCGGCGCGGGCGGGACTCGACGGGGCCGGAGCCGGACGAACTGGTCGTCGGCCTGTCCGCTCCGGCGGCGCCCGCGGCGGTGGCGGCGGCGTTCAAGCAGGCCGACCAGGCGCTGGCGGTGGCCCGCAGGCGGGGCCGGCCGATGGTGGAGCACGAGGACCTGGCGGCCGGGTCGGTGCTCCCGCTGCTGGCGGACGACGCGGTACGGGCCTTCGCGGACGGCACGCTGCAGGCGCTGCGCGAGCACGACGAGAAGGGCCGCGGCGATCTGGTGGCCTCCCTGCAGGCCTGGCTGTCGCGGCACGGGCAGTGGGACGCGGCGGCGGCCGACCTGGGGGTCCACCGGCACACCCTGCGCTACCGGATGCGCAGGGTGGAGGAGATCCTGGGCCGCTCCCTGGACGACCCGGACGTGCGCATGGAGCTGTGGCTCGCCCTGAAGGCCAGCCCGCCCGCGGCATAGCGGCGCGGCCGCGACACTGACAAAGCGGCGCGCCCGGTGCCCGGCATGCTCCACCCCGGATAAACGCCGAAACCCGGACGGAGTCCTACGGTGGAGGGGACAAGGACCCCGCACACATCCGAAGGGCCGGGATTCGCATGACTTCCACCCACGCCTTCTGGCTCGCCGGCCGCCAGGCCACCGGCGAGGACAGCTTCGACGTCCACTCCCCGTGGGACGGCCGACTGGTCGCTGCCGTCAGCGTGCCCACCGACGCCCAGGTCGAAGAGGCCGTGGCCGCGGCGTACGCCGTGACGGCCGAGTTCTCCGCGACTCCCGCCCACGTCCGTGCCGCCGCCCTGGACCACGTGTCCAAGCGGCTCGTCGAGCGCACCGAGGAGATCGCCCAGCTGATCTCCGCCGAGAACGGCAAGCCCATCAAGTGGGCCCGCGGTGAGGTCGGCCGTGCGGTGTCCGTGTTCCGGTTCGCCGCCGAAGAGGCCCGCCGCTTCAACGGCGGAGACGCCCAGCGCCTCGACACCGACGCCGGCGGCGTCGGCCGTCTCGCCCTGACCCGCCGCTTCGTCAAGGGCCCGGTCCTCGGCATCGCGCCGTTCAACTTCCCGCTGAACCTGTGCGCCCACAAGGTGGCCCCCGCCATCGCCGTCGGCGCGCCGATCATCCTGAAGCCGGCCCCGGCCACCCCGCTCTCCGGCCTGATCCTGGGTGAGCTGCTCGCCGAGACCGACCTCCCGGCCGGTTCCTGGTCGGTCCTGCCGGTCGCCAACGACAAGATGCCGGCCCTGGTGAAGGACGAGCGCCTGCCCGTCATCTCCTTCACCGGCTCCGACAAGGTCGGCTACGCCATCCAGCAGTCGGTGCCCCACAAGCACTGCACCCTGGAACTCGGCGGCAACGCCGCGGCCGTCGTCTTGGACGACTGGTCCTCCGAGGCCGACCTCGACTGGGCCGCGACCCGTATCGCGACGTTCTCGAACTACCAGGCCGGCCAGTCCTGCATCTCCGTGCAGCGCGTGATCGCCGACGCCTCCGTCTACGACCGCCTCGTCGAGAAGGTCGTCGCGAAGGTCCAGGCCCAGGTCACCGGCGACCCGAACGACGACGCCACCGACGTCGGCCCCCTGGTCTCCGAGGACGCCGCCAAGCGCGTCGAGTCCTGGGTCGACGAGGCCGTTTCCGCCGGGGCCAAGCTGCTCACCGGCGGCAAGCGCGAGGGCGCCTCGTACGAGCCGACCGTCCTCGCGGACCTGCCCGAGGGCGTCACCATCGCCGTCGAGGAGGTCTTCGGACCGGTCCTCACCCTGCACAAGGTCGAGAACACCGACGAGGCCTTCGCCGCCGTCAACGACTCGAAGTTCGGCCTGCAGACCGGCGTCTTCACCCGGAACATCCAGACCGCGTTCCGCGCCCACCGCGAGCTCGAGGTCGGCGGTGTGATCGTCGGCGACGCGCCGTCCTACCGCGCCGACCAGATGCCGTACGGCGGCGTGAAGCAGTCGGGTGTCGGCCGTGAGGGTGTCCGCTATGCGATGGACGACTACACGTACGAGCGAGTCCTGGTCCTGACCGGCCTCGACATCTGATTCGCGTACGGCCAAAAAGCCGACGGCCGGAGCCTACTGTGCGGGGGCTCCGGCCGTCCCCCTTTTCCCGCGGGCACGGATTGGGTACGACTCACAGGTAGCACCGGCCAGTAGGCCGGTACCACCGACTCCGGCGGCGAGGTGAGCCCCCTCATGTCCGCAACACAGCCCGCACAGCCCAAGGTGACCGAGCGCGAGGCACGGCAGGTCGCGGAAGCGGCCCGGGAACAGGACTGGCGCAAGCCCAGCTTCGCCAAGGAACTCTTCCTGGGGCACTTCCGGCTCGACCTGATCCACCCGCACCCGATGCCGGCGGACGAGGACGTCCGGCGCGGAGAGGCCTTCCTGGCCCGGCTGCGGGCCTTCTGCGAGACCGAGATCGACGGCGCGCGCATCGAACGCGAGGCGCGGATCCCCGACGAGACCGTGCGCGGGCTCAAGGAGCTCGGCGCCCTCGGCATGAAGATCGACCCCAAGTACGGCGGCCTGGGCCTCACCCAGGTGTACTACAACAAGGCGCTGGCCCTCGTCGGGTCCGTCAGCCCCGCCATCGGCGCCCTGCTCTCCGCGCACCAGTCCATCGGCGTCCCGCAGCCGCTGAAGATGTTCGGCACGCAGGAGCAGAAGGAAACCTTCCTGCCGCGCTGCGCGACCACCGCCATCAGCGCCTTCCTGCTCACCGAGCCGGACGTCGGCTCCGACCCGGCACGCCTGGCGACCACCGCCGTCCCCGACGGCGACGACGCCTACGTCCTCGACGGAGTGAAGCTCTGGACCACCAACGGGGTCGTCGCGGACCTGCTCGTGGTGATGGCCCGCGTGCCGAAGTCGGAGAACCACCGCGGCGGGATCACCGCCTTCGTCGTCGAGGCCGACTCGCCCGGGATCACCGTCGAGCACCGCAACGCCTTCATGGGCTTGCGCGGCCTGGAGAACGGCGTCACCCGTTTCCACCGGGTCAGGGTCCCCGCCTCGCAGCGCATCGGTGCCGAGGGCGCCGGCCTGAAGATCGCGCTGACCACCCTGAACACCGGACGCCTGTCGCTGCCCGCCATGTGCGTCGGCGCCGGGAAGTGGTGCCTGAAGATCGCCCGCGAATGGTCCGGGGTCCGCGAGCAGTGGGGCCGCCCGGTCGCCCGGCACGAGGCGGTCGGCGCCAAGATCTCCTTCATCGCCGCCACCACCTTCGCCCTCGAAGCGGTCGTCGACCTCGCCTCCCAGATGGCCGACGAGGACCGCAACGACATCCGCATCGAGGCCGCCCTCGCCAAGCTCTACGGCAGCGAGATGGCCTGCCTGATGGCCGACGAGCTCGTCCAGATCCGCGGCGGCCGCGGCTTCGAGACCGCCGAGTCCCTCGCCGCCCGCGGCGAGCGCGCCGTCCCCGCCGAGCAGATGCTCCGCGACCTGCGCATCAACCGGATCTTCGAGGGCTCCACCGAGATCATGCACCTGCTGATCGCGCGCGAGGCCGTCGACGCCCACCTGTCCGTCGCCGGCGACCTCATCGACCCCGAGAAGGCACTCGGCGACAAGGCGAAGGCCGGCGCCCGAGCCGCCGGGTTCTACGCCCGCTGGCTGCCCAAGCTCGCCACCGGCCCCGGCCACGTCCCCGGCACGTACCGTGCGTTCCACCCGGGCGGCCACCCCGACCTCTCCGGCCACCTGCGCTACGTCGAGCGCAGCGCCCGCAAACTCGCCCGGTCCACCTTCTACGCCATGTCCCGCTGGCAGGGCCGGATGGAGACCAAGCAGGGCTTCCTCGGCCGGATCGTCGACATTGGAGCCGAGCTCTTCGCGATGAGCGCGGCCTGCGTCCGCGCCGAGCACCTGCGCGCCTCCGGGGAACACGGCCGCGAGGCCTACCAGCTGGCCGACGCCTTCTGCCGGCAGTCCCGGATCCGCGTCGAGGAGCTCTTCGGCCGGCTCTGGTCCAACACCGACGACCTGGACCGCAAGGTCGTCGCCGGCGTGCTCTCCGGCACGTACACCTGGCTGGAGGAAGGCGTGCTCGACCCCTCCGGCGACGGCCCCTGGATCGCGGACGCCACCCCCGGCCCGTCAACCCGGAAGAACGTCCACCGCCCCATCCGCTGACCTGCGATCATCGCCGGGTGCCCGTCAGGCGTACGACACTGGCGACAGGAACCCGGGGAAGCGGATGCATGTGAACGTGGACAGGGAGAGCCGACGGCTCGCCTGGTGGGGGGGGGGGCGTGTGCGCGCCCCCCCCGGCGCCCGGGGGGGGGGCGCGCGCCGGCGCGGGGGCCGGGCGCC
>NZ_JBHYVA010000173.1:0-5420 GCF_042750055.1 Streptomyces sp. NPDC059456 | reverse complement strand
CGACGCGCGGGCGCGCGGGGGGGGGGGCGCTCCGGGGGGCCCGCGCACCGGACGCCGTCGCGTCCGACCTCCTGCGGCGGCTCGACGGACCCACCCGCCGCTACCTCTGCCGCGACGAGTACCTGCCGGCCTCCGCCGTCACGCTGCTGCTGCGCGAAGGCACCGACGAGGACCGCCGCACCATCGCCCGCAGCCCGCACGTGCTCGGCCGCCCCCTGCCCGGCCTGCCCGGACCCGCCCGGTACGCGGCCCGCCCCGCGCCCGCGCCCGAGCTGCTCGCCACCCTGGCCGCCGAACTCGGCCGCCCTCTCGACGGGACGCCGCTGACCGGCGGGGAACTCGCCGGCCTGCTGCGCCGGCACGGCAGCCGCCGGCCGCGGATCCCGCTCGACGTGCTGTCCCTCCCGTACGAGCCCGACCCGCAGGCCCTGCTGCGCGAGCACGCCCGCGCCCCGCTGCCGCCCGGCTCCGTGGAGGCCCTGCTGCTCGTCGCGGACCTGGACCGGCCGGCCCGGCTCGCGCTGCTCGACACCCGCGCGCAGACCTCGTACGGCCGGGGGTGGCACCGGCCGGCGGTCCGTGCCGTGCGGACCGGCTCCCTGACCTTCGACGAGCTCGTCGCGGCCGTCGCGCCGGCCCACCGGACCCTGCTCCTCGGGCAGGCCCACGCCGCCGGCAGCCTCGGCTGGAACCTCGCCGAGTGGGCCGGCATGCGCTCCGCCCTGATGCGGGTGCTGCGCCCTGCGCTCGGCGACGACCCCCGGCCGTGGGCGGAGCTGGCCCGCCACGCCCCCGGGTTCCCCGGCACCCTGCCCGAGCTGGCGGCCGCGGTGGCCGCGGGGACCATACCGGCCGCGCCCCCGGCGCGGCCGCGGGGCGCGATACCGGGTCTCGCCGGGGCCGTGGACGCCCTCGCCCCCGGCGCCCCGTGGGAGCCCGAGGACAGCGTCGACCGCGAGCTCGCCCTCGCGAGCCTCGGAGTGCCCAACGCCATGGGCGATCTGCGGGAGGACGTCCGGTGGGTCCGCGCCTGCCTCGACGGCGGCGTCCTGGCCGGACCCGACGTGATCCGGCACAAGGCCCCCGCCGCCTGGGCCCTGGACGAGGGCCACTGGCTGGGGGAGGTGGACCACCCCGACCGCCACGACCGGCCCGGGGCGGTGCTGGCCGCGCGGGCCGAGGCCGACCGGCTCTTCGACGCGGCCCTCGCCGACGACGCCGACGCCTGGTGGCGCGCCGCCACCGCCCTCCCCGACTTCGCCGGGACGCTGCCCGAACTGCTCGCCGGTGTCGTCCAGGGGGACTCCGTGTCCAACCGCGTCTGAGTTGCGGCAACAATGGGGTAATTATAGACCGCCCAGCCCCCCTCGCCGATCCGCACCTCCTCTTCGACCCCGCGGCCGGCCGGCGGGACATCGTCATCCTCGGGTCCACCGGGTCCATCGGGACCCAGGCCATCGACCTCGCCCTGCGCAACCCGGACCGGTTCCGGGTGACCGCGCTGTCCGCCGCCGGCGGGCGCGTCGCACTGCTGGCCGAGCAGGCCCGGCAGCTGCGGGTCAACGCCGTGGCCGTCGCCCGCGAGGACGTCGTACCGGCCCTGAAGGAGGCCCTGAACGCCCAGTACGGCGCCTCCGAGCCGCTGCCCGAGATCCTGGCCGGGCCCGACGCGGCGACCGAGCTCGCCGCCTCCGAATGCCACACCGTCCTCAACGGCATCACCGGTTCCATCGGCCTCGCGCCCACCCTCGCCGCACTGCGGGCCGGCCGGACGCTGGCCCTGGCCAACAAGGAGTCGCTGATCGTCGGCGGCCCGCTGGTCAAGGCCCTCGCGAAGCCCGGCCAGATCATCCCGGTCGACTCCGAGCACGCGGCCCTCTTCCAGGCCCTCGCCGCCGGTACCCGCGCCGACGTGCGCAAGCTCGTGGTCACCGCCTCCGGCGGGCCCTTCCGCGGCCGCACCCGCGCGGAGCTGGCCGGCGTCACCGTCGAGGACGCCCTCGCGCACCCCACCTGGGCCATGGGCCCGGTGATCACCGTCAACTCGGCGACCCTGGTCAACAAGGGGCTGGAGGTCATCGAGGCGCACCTGCTCTACGACATCCCCTTCGACCGCATCGAGGTCGTGGTCCATCCGCAGTCGTACGTCCACTCGATGGTGGAGTTCTCGGACGGGTCCACGCTCGCCCAGGCCACCCCGCCGGACATGCGCGGCCCCATCGCGATCGGCCTCGGCTGGCCCGAGCGCGTCCCGGACGCGGCGCCCGCATTCGACTGGACCAAGGCCTCGACCTGGGAGTTCTTCCCGCTGGACACCGAGGCCTTCCCGTCGGTGGGACTGGCTCGGCACGTGGGCACCGTGGGCTCCACCGCCCCCGCCGTGTTCAATGCGGCGAACGAGGAGTGCGTGGCGGCGTTCCTGGCCGGTCGGCTGCCGTTCACAGCAATCATGGATACGGTCTCTGCCGTGGTCGATGAGCACGGAACGCCGGACGCGGGAACTTCCCTGACCGTCGCGGACGTCCTCGAAGCGGAGACCTGGGCCAGGGCCCGGGCACAGGAGATGGCGGCCCGGGCCGCCGTGGAGGCTCGCGCATGACAGCACTCATGACGGTGCTCGGAATACTCATCTTCGTATTCGGGCTGCTCGTCTCCATCGCCTGGCACGAGCTCGGCCACCTCTCCACGGCCAAGCTCTTCGGGATCCGCGTGCCCCAGTACATGGTCGGCTTCGGCCCGACCATCTGGTCGCGGCACAAGGGGGAGACCGAGTACGGCATCAAGGCCATCCCGATGGGCGGCTACATCCGCATGATCGGGATGTTCCCGCCCGGCGAGGACGGCAAGGTGACCGCCCGGTCGACCTCCCCGTTCCGCTCGATGATCGAGGACGCGCGCTCGGCGGCGTACGAGGAGCTCCAGCCCGGCGACGAGACGCGGCTGTTCTACACGCGCAGGCCGTGGAAGCGCGTGATCGTGATGTTCGCGGGCCCGTTCATGAACCTGGTGCTGGCCCTGGCGGTCTTCTTCGGCGTCTGGATGAGCTTCGGCATCAACCAGACGACCACGCAGGTCGCCACCGTCTCGCCCTGCGTCATCCAGCAGAGCGAGAAGCGCGAGGTCTGCAAGGACGGGGACCCGGTCGCCCCGGCGCAGGCCGCCGGGCTGCGGGTGGGCGACCGGATCGTGGCGTTCAACGGTCACAAGATCGCCGACTGGGCCGCCCTGCAGAAGCAGATCCGCGACACCGTCGGCCCCGCCACCGTCACGGTCGTCCGGGACGGGCAGCAGCAGACCCTCCCCGTCAAGCTGATCGAGAACAAGGTCGCCAAGACCGACGGCCACGGCGGGTACGTCAAGGGCCAGTACGTGACGGCCGGATGGCTCGGCTTCAGCCCCAGGAGCGAGATCGCCCCGCTGACCTTCGGCCAGTCCGTGGACCACATGGGCGAGGTCGTCGACAACAGCGTCCAGGGGCTGCTCCAGCTCCCCGCCAAGATCCCGGCGCTGTGGAACGCGGCCTTCAGCGGCGGCGAGCGCGAGCCCGACTCCCCGATGGGCATCGTCGGCGCGGCCCGGATCAGCGGTGAGATCGCCACCCTGGACATCCCCGCGGAGCAGCGGCTGGTGTTCTACCTCCAGCTGGTCGGCTTCTTCAACCTCTCGCTGTTCCTGTTCAACATGCTCCCGCTGCTCCCGCTCGACGGCGGGCACATCGCGGGCGCCCTGTGGGAGTCCGTCCGGCGCACCGTGGCGCGCGTCTTCCGGCGCCCCGATCCGGGCCCGTTCGACGTGGCGAAGCTGATGCCCGCCGCGTACGTGGTGGCCGGCGTGTTCGTCTGCTTCACGCTGCTGGTGCTCGTGGCCGACGTGGTGAACCCGATCAAGATCACCTAGTACGTCCGGTCGTGCGGGAAGAGGTTCGGGAGCCGGGCACGAAGCGTGCCCGGCTCCCTACGTTCGGGTGTTGCGGGCCCTCGGATGCGTGGGCCGCCCCTTGATTGGCGTAATCTCGAAGCCTGGAGCCCGCCGATCTCGGGACCTTGATCCACACCTTGGGGTTGCACAGCAGATGACTGCCATCTCTCTCGGAATGCCGGCCGTGCCGACGAAGCTTGCCGACCGCAGGGTCAGCCGCAAGATCCAGGTCGGATCGGTGGCCGTCGGTGGCGACGCGCCGATTTCGGTGCAGTCGATGACCACCACCCGTACCTCCGACATCGGCGCCACGCTCCAGCAGATCGCCGAGCTGACCGCCTCCGGCTGCGAGATCGTCCGCGTCGCCTGCCCGACGCAGGACGACGCCGACGCCCTCGCCGTCATCGCGAAGAAGTCGCAGATCCCGGTCATCGCCGACATCCACTTCCAGCCCAAGTACGTGTTCGCCGCGATCGACGCCGGCTGCGCCGCCGTCCGCGTCAACCCGGGCAACATCAAGCAGTTCGACGACAAGGTCAAGGAGATCGCGAAGGCCGCCAACGACGCGGGCACTCCGATCCGCATCGGCGTCAACGCCGGCTCCCTCGACGCCCGCCTGCTCAAGAAGTACGGCAAGGCCACCCCCGAGGCGCTCGTCGAGTCCGCGCTGTGGGAAGCCTCCCTCTTCGAGGAGCACGGCTTCAGCGACATCAAGATCTCGGTCAAGCACAACGACCCGGTCGTCATGGTCAACGCCTACCGCCAGCTCGCCGCCCAGTGCACGTACCCGCTGCACCTCGGCGTCACCGAGGCCGGCCCCGCCTTCCAGGGCACCATCAAGTCCGCCGTCGCCTTCGGCGCGCTGCTCTCCGAGGGCATCGGCGACACCATCCGCGTCTCCCTGTCGGCCCCGCCGGTCGAGGAGGTCAAGGTCGGCCTCCAGATCCTGGAGTCGCTGAACCTCAAGCCCCGCCGCCTGGAGATCGTCTCCTGCCCGTCCTGCGGCCGCGCCCAGGTGGACGTCTACAAGCTGGCCGAGGAGGTCACGGCGGGCCTCACCGGCATGGAGGTCCCGCTGCGCGTCGCGGTCATGGGCTGCGTCGTCAACGGCCCCGGCGAGGCCCGCGAGGCCGACCTCGGTGTCGCCTCCGGCAACGGCAAGGGCCAGATCTTCGTGAAGGGCGAGGTCATCAAGACCGTCCCCGAGTCGAAGATCGTGGAAACCCTCATCGAAGAGGCGATGAAGATCGCCGAGCAGATGGAGAAGGACGGCGTGATGTCCGGCGAGCCCACCGTCGCCATCGGCGTCTGAGCACCCGGGCGCCCGGCGCCCCGCACACCCGGCCCGCGGGGGCCCGCGCCGCCCCCCGCGGCGGGGCGGGGGTGGGCCCGCGGCGGGGGGGCGGCCCCGGCCGCGGGCGCCGCCGGCGCCCCGCTGGGCGCGGGCCGGGGCTCGCGGGGGCTCGCCTACCCCGGGGGCATCGACACCACCCCGTACCTGC
>NZ_JBHYVA010000172.1:0-13349 GCF_042750055.1 Streptomyces sp. NPDC059456 | reverse complement strand
CCCCCGTCGGGGTGCCGGGCCTTCCGGTCGGACGGTGAGGCTTACGCCTCGAAGACCTCGTTCAGCAGGAGCTGCTGCTCCGCCTGGTGGCGCTTCGCCGAGCCCACCGCGGGGGAGGAGCCGTGCGGGCGCGAGATCCGCCGCAGGCGCTCGCCCGCCGGGACGTCCGCGCCGACCGCCAGGTCGAGGTGGTCGATCAGGTTCAGCGCGATGAACGGCCACGCACCCTGGTTCGCCGGCTCTTCCTGCGCCCAGATGTACTTCGCCGCGTTCGGGAACTTGGCGATCTCCGCCTGGATCTCGGCACCCGCCAGCGGGTACAGCCGCTCGATGCGGATGATCGCGGTGTCCGTGATGCCGCGCTTCTCCCGCTCGGCCTCCAGGTCGTAGTAGACCTTGCCGGCGCAGAAGACGACCTTGCGGACCGCGTTCGGGTCCACCGTGGTGTCGCCGATGACCGGGCGGAACGAACCGTTCGTGAACTCCTCCGCCTTCGACGCCGCCGCCTTCAGGCGCAGCATCGACTTCGGGGTGAAGACGATGAGCGGCTTGTGGTGCGGGTTGTGGACCTGCCAGCGCAGCAGGTGGAAGTAGTTCGACGGCAGGGTCGGCATGGCGACCGTCATGTTGTCCTGCGCGCACATCTGGAGGAAGCGCTCCGGGCGGGCGGACGAGTGGTCCGGGCCCTGGCCCTCGTAGCCGTGCGGCAGCAGCAGGGTGACGCCGCTGGTCTGGCCCCACTTCTGCTCGGCCGAGGAGATGAACTCGTCGACGACGGTCTGCGCGCCGTTGACGAAGTCACCGAACTGGGCCTCCCAGAGGACGAGCGCGTCCGGGCGGGCCAGCGAGTAGCCGTATTCGAAGCCCATGGCCGCGTACTCGGAGAGCAGCGAGTCGTAGACGTTGTAGCGGGCCTGCTCGTCCGACAGGTACTGCAGCGGGGTGTAGTCCTCGCCGGTCTCCCGGTCGATGAGGACCGCGTGGCGCTGGCCGAACGTGCCGCGGCGGGAGTCCTGGCCGGACAGCCGGACCGGGGTGCCCTCCATCAGCAGGGAGCCGAAGGCGAGGGTCTCGCCCATGCCCCAGTCGATGGTGCCGTCGTCGATCATCGCGGCGCGGCGCTGCAGCTGCGGCAGCAGACGCGGGTGCACGGTGACGTGGTCGGGGATGTTGACCTGGGACTCGGCGATCCGCTTGACGACGTCCTGCGAGATGGCGGTGTTCACCGCGACCGGGAACTCCTGCGCGGTCTGCGCCGGCGGCACCGGGGCGCCCGCGGGCTGCGTGGCGGCCTCGCGGACCTCCGCGAAGACCTTCTCCAGCTGGCCCTGGAAGTCCTGGAGCGCCTGCTCGGCCTCTTCCAGCGTGATGTCGCCGCGACCGATGAGGGACTCGGTGTACAGCTTGCGCACCGAGCGCTTCTTGTCGATCAGGTCGTACATCAACGGCTGCGTGAACGCCGGGTTGTCCGACTCGTTGTGACCGCGGCGGCGGTAGCAGATGAGGTCGATGACGACGTCCTTGTTGAACGCCTGGCGGAACTCGAAGGCGAGCCGCGCGATGCGGACCACGGCCTCCGGGTCGTCGCCGTTCACGTGGAAGATCGGCGCCTCGATCATGCGGGCCACGTCGGTCGCGTACATGGAGGAACGCGAGGACTCCGGGGCGGCGGTGAAGCCGACCTGGTTGTTGATGACGACGTGGACGGTGCCGCCGGTGCGGTAGCCGCGCAGCTGCGACATGTTCAGGGTCTCGGCGACGACACCCTGGCCGGCGAAGGCCGCGTCACCGTGCAGGGCGACGGGCAGGACGGTGAAGTCCGTGCCGCCCTTGTTGATGACGTCCTGCTTGGCGCGGGCGACACCCTCCAGGACCGGGTCGACGGCCTCCAGGTGGGAGGGGTTGGCGACGAGCGAGACCTTGATCTGCTCCCCGTCCAGGCCCGTGAAGGTGCCCTCGGCGCCCAGGTGGTACTTGACGTCGCCGGAGCCGTGCATGGACTTCGGGTCGAGGTTGCCCTCGAACTCGCGGAAGATCTGCGCGTACGACTTGCCGACGATGTTGGCGAGGACGTTCAGGCGGCCGCGGTGGGCCATGCCGATGACGACCTCGTCGAGGCGGGCCTCGGCGGCCGAGTCGATGACGGCGTCGAGCAGCGGGATGACGGACTCGCCGCCCTCCAGGGAGAACCGCTTCTGGCCGACGTACTTCGTCTGCAGGAAGGTCTCGAAGGCCTCCGCCGCGTTCAGGCGGCGCAGGATGCGCAGCTGCTCCTCGCGCTCCGGCTTGGAGTGCGGGCGCTCGATGCGGTCCTGGATCCAGCGGCGCTGCTTCGGGTCCTGGATGTGCATGAACTCGACGCCGGTGGTGCGGCAGTACGAGTCGCGCAGGACGCCGAGGATGTCGCGGAGCTTCATCATCGACTTGCCGGAGAAGCCGCCGACCGCGAACTCGCGCTCCAGGTCCCACAGGGTGAGGCCGTGCTCGGTGATGTCGAGGTCGGGGTGCTTGCGCTGCTTGTACTCCAGCGGGTCGGTGTCGGCCATGACGTGGCCGCGGACCCGGTAGGAGTGGATCAGCTCGAAGACGCGGGCGGCCTTCGTGACGTCGTCGTCGTGCGAGGCGTCGATGTCCCGGAGCCAGCGGACCGGCTCGTACGGGATGCGCAGGGCCTCGAAGACGTCGTCGTAGAAGCCGTTCTCGCCGAGGAGGAAGTTCGCGACGATGCGCAGGAACTCGCCGGAGGCCGCGCCCTGGATGACCCGGTGGTCGTAGGTCGAGGTCAGGGTCATGACCTTGGAGATGCCCAGCTTGTTCAGGGTGTCCTGGGAGGTGCCCTGGAACTCGGCCGGGTAGTCCATGGAGCCGACGCCCATGATGACGGACTGTCCGGGCATCAGGCGGGGCACGGAGTGGACGGTGCCCAGGCCGCCGGGGTTGGTCAGCGAGACGGTGACGCCGGTGAAGTCGTCCATCGTCAGCTTGCCGACGCGGGCGCGGCGGACGATGTCCTCGTACGCCTGCCAGAACTCGAAGAAGTTGAGGGTCTCGGCCTTCTTGATGCCGGCGACGACGAGCTGACGGTCGCCGTTGGGCTTCACGAGGTCGATCGCGAGGCCGAAGTTCACGTGCTCCGGCTTGACCAGGGTCGGCTTGCCGTCCTTCTCCTGGAAGGAGTGGTTCATCGACGGCATGGCCTTGATGGCCTGCACCATCGCGTAGCCGATCAGGTGCGTGAAGGAGATCTTCCCGCCCCGGGCGCGCTTCAGGTGGTTGTTGATGACGATGCGGTTGTCGAACAGCAGCTTCACCGGGACGGCGCGGACGGAGGTGGCCGTCGGCACGTCGAGGGAGGCGTTCATGTTCTTCGCGACGGCGGCCGCCGGGCCGCGGAGCGTCACCAGCTCGGGGCCCGCGGGGGCCTCGGTGGCGGGCGCGGCCTTCTGCGGGGCTACGGCGGAGGAGGCGGGCGCGGCCGGTGCGGCGGCCGGGGCCTGGGAGGTGACAGTCACAGCAGGGGCACCAGAGGGGGTGGCAGGAGCAGGGGCAGGAGCGGTCACAGGCGCGGGCGCGGGAGCGGGGGCCGCGGCGCGCGCCGCCCCCGTGGCGGCTGCGTCGGTGGCCTGCGGCGCTGCGGCGACGGGAGTGGCGGCCTGTGCGGAGGCGCCGTCCGTCGTCGTCGCGGGCTTCTCGGGACCGTCCGACTTCACCGGAGCGACAGCGCCCCCCGGCTTGTAGTCGGCGAAGAAGTCCCACCAGGCCCGGTCGACCGAATTCGGGTCCTGGAGGTACTGCTGATAGATCTCGTCGACGAGCCACTCGTTGGCACCGAAGCCTGAGGCAGGGGTCTTCCCGCCCTCTGCTGCTTCGGTCGTGGTGCTCGGGTTACTGGGGGACTGTGGCGACACGGCGGCAACCGCCCTCTTCCGCTTCACAAGGTATGGACAGCGGGAATAAAGGCTACGCCTCCCTGACCGCTGGATGCAGACCGGGCGGGACTTACGTCATGTAGGTCACATCGAACGGCGGGTTTCGCCGCCCTGAATGGCGGGAAACCAGCCTGGTTCGGGTAGGGGGCATCGTGGTTGCGGCCCCCTTGGCTTCGCACCCCTGACGGACCCCGGGCACGTGTGGCCGAGATCATGTCCTACGCACTCGAACCCTACGTCAATGTGACGCCGGGGAGCTGCCCGGAAGCGTGACGAGGATGCGGCAGCCGCGTGACGATTCGGCCACCCCGATATGCCCTCCGTGCAGGCCGACGGCCCAGCGGGCGATCGCGAGCCCCAGTCCGGTGCCGCCGTCGCCGCCGTTCGCGCTGCCCCGGTTGAACCGCTCGAAGACGCGGTGGCGCTCTGCTTCCGGGATGCCGGGGCCCTCGTCCCGGACCTCCAGCGCGAGGCTCCCGGGGGTGTCGCCGGCCCGGGCCCGGACGGTGACGCGGCCGTGCGGGGGGCTGTGCTTGACCGCGTTGTCGATCAGGTTCGCCACGACCTGGTGCAGCCGCTCGGCGTCCGCGTACGCCGTCAGTTCGGGAGGGAACACGTCCAGGTGCAGGTGGACGTCGTTGCGGGTGTGCCCGCCGGAGCCGGAGAGCAGACCCGGCCGGCCGGCGGCCGCCAGACCCGACTCCTTCAGGACCCCGGACAGGTACGGCCACACCTCGAAGCGGCGGGCCCTCAGCGGGACCACCCCGTTGTCGACGCGGGACAGGTCCAGCAGGGTCTCCACGAGCCGGCCCAGGCGCTCGGTCTGCTTGAGCATCGTCCGCATGGTCTCCGGATCGGCCCGGGAGACCCCGTCCACCACGTTCTCCAGCACCGCCCGCAGGGCCGCGATCGGCGTGCGCAGCTCGTGCGAGACGTTGGCGACCAGCTCCTTGCGGTGCCGGTCCACGGCCTCCAGGTCGTCCGCCATCAGGTTGATCGTGGACGCCAGGTCGCCCAGCTCGTCGCGGCGCCCGGCCCCGCGCACCCGGCGGGTGTAGTCGCCGTGGGAGATCGCCCGGGCCACCCGGGTCATGTCGTCCAGCGGCGCCGTCAGGCTGTGCGCCACGAACTGGGTGATCAGCATCGATGCGATCACCGAGAAGACCGTGATGAACCGCAGCTCGGTGTCCGTGCGCAGGGCCACCATCAGCAGCCCCGTCGTGATGAAGACCGAGACCACGACGAGCGTGCCCAGCTTGGTCTTGATCGAGAACGGCGAGAACGGCCGCAGCCCCCCGGGCGGGCGCCCGCCGCTCATGACTGGGCCGGGGTCTCCAGGGCGTACCCGACGCCGTGGACCGTACGGATCCGCTCCGCCCCGATCTTCCGGCGCAGGGCCTTGATGTGGCTGTCGACCGTACGGGTCCCGGACGCGTCGGCCCAGTCCCACACCTCGGCGAGCAGCTGCTCGCGCGAGAGCACCGCCCGCGGGGTGCCGGCCAGGCACACCAGCAGGTCGAACTCGGTGGGCGTCAGGTGGACGTCCTCGGCCTGGACCCGGACCCGGCGCTGCGCGTGGTCGATCTCCAGGTCGCCCAGGCGCAGGGTGGCCCCGCGCGGGGTGGTGGCGGCCAGGGTGGCCCGCTCCACGCGGCGCAGCAGGACGTGGACCCGCGCCGCGAGCTCGCGCATGGAGAACGGCTTGGTCATGTAGTCGTCGGCGCCGACCCCGAGCCCGACCAGCATGTCGGTCTCGTCGTCCCGCGCGGTGAGCATCAGCACCGGGACCGGGCGCTGCGCCTGGACGCGGCGGCAGACCTCCAGGCCGTCGAAGCCGGGCAGCATCACGTCGAGGACCAGCAGCTCGGGCTGCCAGCTCTCGGCCGCCGCCACGGCGGCCGGGCCGTCGAAGGCGGCCTGCACCTGGAAGCCCTCGGCGCGCAGCCGGGCCGCGATCGCGTCGGCGATCGTGCGATCGTCCTCGACCACGAGTACGCGCCGCTGGGCGCCGGGGGTGGCCGCGGCACCGCCGTGGGTGGTGTGTGTCTGTTCCATGTCCCGCCCCTGAAGATCCGCGTGGTAGGGGTGCAGCGTAGAGGAGGCACCGGCCTGCGGCTATGCGGGGTTCAGACAGGGAAACTGGCGGAACCAACTATTCCGATTACGGCGGGAATGGGGATATGGGCGGTGATGCCGGGTGGCCGTCCCCCCACGGCACGGCCACCCGGTGCGCGGTGATCGTCGGCCACCGCGCGCTTTTGTCGACCCCCTACAGGGCCAGGCCGTGCCCGTACGGGAACACGGGGTCGACCGTGTCGTTCGGCACGTCCGGCCGCGAGGCCTCCACCGCCGCCATCGACCGCGGCAGCTCGAAGGGCAGCCGCCCCTCCGGCACGGCCCGGCCGAAGGCCACGTCCAGCAGCGCCGCGTCCTCGGCGCCGTAGTCCGCGACCAGCGCCGCCGCCCGCTCGGCGATCTCCGGGATGACCGCGGCGCGCTCCAGATTGATGCAGACCAGCGTCGGTACGGCGTCCAGCAGCGCCAGGATCCGGGACAGCTCCGGCTCGGCGAAGGCCAGCGAGCCCGAATGGAAGAACGACTCGAAGACGTTCTCCCGCGGCTCGTACGGGGTACGCAGCCGCAGCACCGCCAGCTCCGCCGAACCCGGCTCGGCCACCACCTCGCCGTACCCCGCCGCGACGGCCCCGTCCACACCCTCCACGTACAGGCGCGGCCGCCCGCGGACCGGCAGGAGGCCCCCCGGATTGGTCAGCACCGTCAGCGAACGCCGCTGCGCCGCCGCCCCCAGCGCCGCGAAATCGGCCCGGCCGACCGTCTCCGCCGCCGCGTCCGGGTCCACGTACGGGTTCTCGAACAGGCCCAGCACGAACTTCTCGCGCAGCAGCCGCGCCACCGACACGTCGATCCGGGACTCCGGGACCCGGCCCGAGCGGACCAGCTCCACGATCACCTCCGGGCACTGCTCCCCGCCGAACTGGTCGGCGCCGGCGTCCAGCGCGCGGGCCGCCCGCTCGGCGACCGTCAGGTGCTCCAGGCCCCAGGCCCGCGCCGGGTGGACCTGGCCGAAGACCACCGCGTCGTTCAGCAGCCCCCAGTCGGTGCAGACGATCCCCCCGAAGCCCAGCTCCTCCCGGAGCAGGCCCGTGACCACGTCCTTGTTGAAGCCGAAGCCGACCTCCTCCCAGTCCGTGCCGACCGGCTGGCCGTAGTACGGCATCATCTGCGCGCATCCCGCCTCGACGGCTGCCCGGAACGGCTCCAGGTGGTGCTCGCGCATCCCGCCCGGGTAGACCTGCTCCTTGCCGTGCGCGAAGTGCGGGTCCTCGCCGTCCTTCTGCGGGCCGCCGCCGGGGAAGTGCTTGACCATCGCCGAGACGGACTCGGGACCGAGCTCCGGGCCCTGCAAACCTCGTACGTACGCCCGCACCAGTTCGGCGGTGAGCCGCGCGTCCGAGCCGAAGGTGCCGCTCTGGCGGGCCCAGCGGGGCTCGGTCGCCAGGTCGATCTGCGGGTGCAGGGCGACCCGGAAGCCGACGGCCAGGTACTCGCGGCGGACGGTGTCCGCGAAGCGGAACACCAGCTCCGGGTCGCCGATGGCGGCCAGGCCCAGCGCCTCCGGCCAGGCGGAGAACGCGCCGGCGTCGAAGGAGGCCCCGACGTTGTCGGTGAAGGCGTGCCGCGGGTCGGTCGAGAGCGTGACCGGAATGCCGAGGCGGGTGGCCGCGGCCATCTCCTGCACCGCGTTCTGCCACTGCGCCATCTCGCGGGCGCCGTACGTGCCGAGCAGGTTGAAGTGGCTGAGGAAGCGGTCCCCGATCAGCTCCGGCGTGGTGAACGGGAGCATCGAGCCGTCGGTCTCGGTGACCGGGGTGCCGTCCGGATTCATCATCAGCATCGCGTGGAAGAGCTGGCCGGCCTTCTCCTCCAGCGTCATCCGGGAGAGCAGGTCCGCCACCCGCTCCTCCACGGGCAGGGCGGGGTCCTTGTACGGGGGGACGGCGGCGGGCACGGAGTTCATCGGCGTACGGCTCCTGGGTGCGGTCCGGCGGAGGGTGCCACCGTAGACGCGAAAACCTTGTACCCACTAGGTTTTGGAAAAGTGACCTGGACCACTCCGCTCAGGGGGCCGCAGCGGAGCACCTAGGGTGGGCCGCATGGCACAGGACAAGGAGCGCACCGCCCCGAAGGCCGCCGGCCGCGGGACCTACGCGGTGGGCGACGCCCGCCGCCGCAAGATCCTCGACACCGCGGTGGAGCACTTCGCGCAGTGGGGCTTCCACGCCTCCTCGCTCGCCCGGATCGCCGGCGAGTGCGGCATCACCCAGGGCGGGCTCCTGCACCACTTCCGCAGCAAGGAGGACCTGCTCCTGTCGGTGCTGGCGCAGAGCGAGCAGCACGACGTGGAGCGCCTGTTCGGCGAACCGGCCGAATCCGTCGCCGCGTACTACGCCACCGTCGTCTCACTGGCCGCGGACAACGCCCGCCGGCCCGGCCTCGTACGGATGTACAACACGCTCGTCGGCGAATCCGGCAACCCCGGCCACCCGGCGCACGCCTACTTCGAGCAGCGCTACGCCCGGGTGCTCGCCCACAACGTCGCGCTGCTGGAAGCGGCCGTCGCCCGGGGGGAGCTGCGGACCGGCACCGACTGCGAAGCCGTCGCCCGCGAGACCCTGGCCGTCATGGACGGGCTCCAGATCCAGTGGGCGCTGACCCCCGGCGCCGTGGACATGCCGGCCCGGCTGCACGGATACCTCGACCGGCAGCTGCGCGCGATCTCGACGGCGGGCACCGGCCTGCCGGCGAGTGCGAGGCCGACACGTGCGAGGCCGGCGAACGTGAGGCCGGCCGCGGGTCCGCCGGCCGGCCCGGCCTAGCCGGCCTCGAACGGGGGCAGCTCGCTCAGCGCGCTGCGCAGGGCCGGCGTCAGCGACTCCTGGCCGGCCGCCACCTCGTGGCCCTCGTGCACGAAGGCGTAGACGAATCCGTCGAACACCGTCGCCCCGCCCTTCGGGACCTTCGGCAGGTGCGCGAAGTCCGCCCGCCCCAGCGCGGTGCGCAGCCTGGCCAGCCGCTCCGGCGGGAGCTTCCCCGTGCCGGCCGGCCGCGCCTGGCCGTCCAGCCGGGTCCACGACCCGTCGCCCTTGATCAGCAGAGTGCTCGTCCTGCCCGCGATACCACCGCTACGGGTGACCGTGAGCAGCCGTTCCAAGGCCGAGGACGGCCCCGGGGAGACGGGGGAGCCGGGCGCGGACGAGCCCGCCGGGGCGCCGCTGGGCTTCCCCGGCGCCGGCTGCGCACCCGTCGTACCCGAGGAGGGCCCCGGGGACGGCTGCGCCGGTCCCGACGCGGTCGTGCCACCGCCGGCCGACCGGGTGCCGGAGCCCGGCGGGGCCGACGGGCCGCCGCCTTGCGATCCGCATCCCGCCAGGACCACCGCACCCAGCAGCACCGTCGCCGCCGCTCGTAACGCGCGCACACCCACCCCCGGAGGTTCTCGGGCCGACCCCCGAGTATGGAGCGGACACCGCCCGCACGGATAGCACCAGGAGGACGACATCCGCCGCATCGCCGCCGCCCGGTGCTGGCTGCCGCCGCTGCTCGCCGTCCTCCTCGGCCTCTGGGGCCTGCGCCGCGGCGGCAGCATGTGGCGCGACGAGTCCGTCACCTGGCAGGTGGCGCACCGCCCCCTCGGCGGGATCCGGGAGCTGCTCGGACAGGTCGACGCCGTGCACGGGCTGTACTACCTGCTGATGCACGCGGTCTTCCGGACCTGGGACGGAGGCCTGTGGGCGCTGCGGCTGCCGTCCGTCGCCGCCACCGCCCTCGCCGCCGCCGGGGTGGCCGCGATCGCCCACCGGCTCGCGGGGGAGCGGGCCGCACTGTGCTCCGGGGCCGTCTACGCCGTGCTGCCGCCCGTGCAGATGTACGCGCAGGAGGGCCGCTCGTACGCCCTCGTCGCGGCAGCCGTGGTGTGGGCGACGTACCTGATGCTGCGCGAGCGGTGGGCCGCGTACACCGCGGTCCTGCTGGCGGGCTGCTGGCTGCACGAGTTCGCCGCCCTGGCCCTGCTCGCGCACGCGGTCACCGCGCGGCGCTCGCGCGGCTGGCGGCGGAGCGCCGCCGTCGTCGTGGTCCTGCTGCTGCCGCTGGCCGCGGTGAGCGTCCGGCAGGCGGACCGTCAGCTGGGCTGGCTCGGGCGGCCGGGCTGGCAGGACTGGGCGGCGTACGGGGTGCTCGCGGCGGCCGCGCTGCTGCTCGCCCGGGGCGCCGCGCTGCCCCGGGACCTCGTACGGGTGGCCCTGCCGCTGGCGCTGCTGCCGCCCGGCCTGCTCATGCTGATCTCCCTCGTCCACCCCTGGTACGTCGACCGGTACGTCCTCTACGCCCTGGCCGGGCTCGCCCTGTTGGCCGGAACCCGCCTCGCGGCGGCCCGCCACCACTGGCCCTGGCTGCTGGCGGCGGCCCTGCTGGTGCCGTTCGGCTGGTGGTCGCTCTGGCTGCGCACGCCCGAGAGCCGCAAGGACGACGTGCTCGCGGTGGCCGCCGCGGTCCGCGAACGCGCCCGGCCGGGCGACGCGGTGCTGTTCATGCCGTCGCGGCGGCGCGAATGGCTGCTGTCCTCGCCGGAGCTCTACGGGACCCTGCGCGACCTGGCCCTGGCCCGCACCCCGGCCGCTTCGCGCAGCCTCCAGGGCACGGAACTGCCGACCGAGGAGATCCGGGCCCGCCTGGTGGACGCCCCCCGGGTGGTGGCCCTGCTCGATCCGGCGGACCAGCCGCTGGACGCGTACCCCCGGGAAGCGGTCAAACGCCAGACGCTGGCCTCGCACTTCGACCTCTGCTCGGTGGACGAGGTCAGGGGAGCCCGCGTCGCGGTCTACGCGCAGCCGGGGCGGTGCCCGTGAGGGGCCGCTCTCCGGCCTCCGCCGCACCGCGGTGCAGCGGGCGCGGTCCCGGACACCCCTAGCGCCGGCCGGTGCGGAAGTCCCGCATGTAGAACACCTTGTCGTAGCGGCGCTCGCCGACGGCGACGAAGCCGGGGAGGCGCCCGTACTCGGTGAAGCCGAGGGAGCGGTAGAGCCCGAGCGCGCGGGTGTTGTCGCCCCGGGCGTCCAGGGTGAGGACCTCGATCCCGGCGGCCCCGGCGTCCGCGACCAGGGCCGCGGTGAGGGCCCGGCCGACCCCGCGCCCGTGGACGGCGGCGTCCACCGCGACCTTCTCCAGGTCGGCGTGCGGGCGGTGCGTCGGCCGGGCGTGACGGCGCCAGTAGCCCAGCCCGACCAGGCGGCCGCCGAGGTGGGCGACGCGCAGGGCCGCGTCCCCGGACCGGGCCTGCGACAGCACCTGGTCGAGCAGCTCCGCGACCTCGTCCGGCGCGGGCGGATCGACCCAGCCGAGGGCCGCGCCGCCGGCGACCAGGTCCGCGAGGACGCGGTGGACCGCCACCGGATCGGGAGTCCACCCGGAGTGGTCCAGCACGGTGATCGTTTCCGGCTCCATGTCCGCACCCTAGAGGACTGGATGCGGGTCGGTCCGCGCCCGTACCCTCGGCCCTCCGGGAGCGAGCGGGCCCGGAACACGGGGCAGGGGGAGGACGTATGCGGTCCGAGATCGGAATGGGGCTTTTCATCCTCGGCATGGTCGGCCTGCTGATCGGCAGCCGCGGTGAGCGGGGCTGGGGCAACTGGGACCGCAGGCAGCGGATCATCTGCTCCGTCTCGCTGGTGGTCGCGTTCACCGGCCTGGCGCTCAGCGGCTAGCGGCCGGCCGCGCGGCCGCCGCCCCGGAGGCTCCCGCGGCGTCCACGAACTCCCGTACCGGAAAAGTGTTTTGCGGGCGGCCTCGAGTCCCGTAGGAAGATGTCCGGCGGGCCCCGGAACCGAAGGGGTCCGCCGATTCCGACCGGAGGTGCCGCATGACCCCGCCCCGCCCCGACGCCGCCCTGCCCGGACCCCTGGTCGGCGTGGACTGGCTGGCCGGCCGGCTCGGCGGGCCGGGGACCGTCGTGTTCGACGCCTCCGTCGGCGCCCACCGCGGCGCCGGCCGGCGGATCCCGGGCGCCCGGCCCTTCGACCTCGACGGCGCCCTGTCCGACCACGACGCTCCCGCCCCGCACACCATGCCCGGCGCCGCCGCGTTCGAGGAGGCGATACGCGCCCTCGGCGTCGACGACACCGACACCGTCGTCGTCTACGACGGCGCCGGCATCTACTCCAGCGCCCGGGCCTGGTGGATGCTGCGCGCCATGGGCTTCGACCGGGTCGCCGTCCTGGACGGCGGCCTGCCCGCCTGGACCGCCGCCGGGCTGCCCGTCGAGGAGTGCGGACCCGTGTACGGGGGCCCGCGCGGCTCCTTCACCGCCCGGCCCCGGACCGGGCTGCTGGTCGACGCCGACGCGGTCCGCACGGCCCTGGCCGATCCGGCCGCCGTCGTACTGGACGCCCGTACCCGCGGACGCTTCACCGGCACGGCCCCGGAACCGCGGGCCGGCCTGCGCGGCGGGCACATGCCGGGCGCGGTGAACCTGCCGTTCGGGGACCTCCAGCGCGACGGCCTGATGCGGCCCGCCGGGGAACTCCGGGCGGCCCTCACCGCGTTGACCGGGGACAGGGAGCGGCTGTACTTCAGCTGCGGCTCCGGCGTGACGGCATGCGTCCTGGCCCTGGGCGCCACGCTGGCCGGGTACGAGTCGCTCGCCGTGTACGACGGCTCGTGGACGGACTGGGCGATGCGCCCGGAGCTGCCCGTGGTGACGGGCCGGCGGGGGCAGTTCTTCGACGGCGCCGCGTCCGAGGACCGGTTCGCCACGCCCGCGACGGGCGACGAGCGGGCCCTGCTCACCGATGTCCTGGCGGCGCAGCGCGCGACGCTCGAGCTGAAGTGCGCCGGGCTCGGCGCCGAGCTGGCCCTGCGGTCGGTGGAGCCGTCCACGCTGTCGCTGCTCGGCCTGGTCCGCCACCTCGCGGACATGGAGCGCCGCTGGTTCCGCCGGGTCCTGGCCGGGCAGGAGGCGCCCGCCCTGTTCTCCTCGGAGGCGGACCCGGACGGCGACTTCGACGGTGCGGTGCCCGGCGCCGCGGCCGTCGCGGCGGCATGGGAGGCATGGCGCGACGAGGTCGATTTCGCGCAGTCGTTCACGGCCGCGGCGCCCGACCTGGACGTGGAGGCCGACGACGAGTGGCGCGGGAAGGTGTCACTGCGCTGGGTGCTCATCCACATGATCGAGGAGTACGCCCGCCACAACGGGCACGCCGACCTGCTGCGCGAGCGGATCGACGGCGCGATCGGCATCTGAAACGGCGGCCAACCCCACCCCGCACCCCGCCCGGCACCCGGCACCCCGCACCCGGCCTCGGCCTCGGCCACGGTTGGGCCGGCGAGCACCCGCGGCCGCAT
>NZ_JBHYVA010000171.1:0-13373 GCF_042750055.1 Streptomyces sp. NPDC059456 | reverse complement strand
TCCCGGAACGCCGCCAGGCCCGTTACCAGTGCGTCGACGGCCTCCGGTGTCATCCGGGCGAGCACCGCCGTCAACGCGTGTGCCCGGACGGCCCGCTGTTCGTCCAGCAGGGCCCGCCCCCGGGGCGTGATCCGCAGCTCCACCTCGCGCCGGCTGCTCGGGTGCGGTGAGCGGGTCAGCAGGCCCATGGCCTCCAGCCGGTCGCACAGCCGGGTGACCGACGGCGGGCGGGAGCCGAGCGCGGCGCCCAGGGTCCGCAGGTTGATGCCCTCGGCCCGCTCGACGGCCAGCAGCGCCCGCAGCTGCGACGGGGAGACGGCCGGTGCCGTGCCGTCCTGGCCCCGGGCGTGCAGCACCGCGAGGACTTCCGCTGCGGCGCCGAGCACTTCGGCCGGGTCCTCGTGCGCACCGGTCGGTCCGGGACGGGGCATGCCACCACTGTGCCACCGCGGCGGCCGGGCCGCTCTACGGCTCGACCGGCTCCGCATCCGGCCGGCCGTGCCAGTCGAGGCAGACGACCATGGCGTCGTCGGCGGCCTCGATCCCGCCCCGGTGTCCGGCCAGCTCCTCCAGGAAGGCCCGGGGCACCTGCGAGGGCGGGACCAGCCGGGTGTTCATGACGGCCCGGCTCAGTGCGTACAGGCTGTAGGGCTCCCCGGCCGGGGACAGGACGTCGTAGACGCCGTCGCTCAGGAAGAACAGCCGGTCCCCGGGCAGCACGCGGAAGCGCTGGCAGGTGTAGACGGTGTCCTCGAACATGCCGAGCGGCAGCTGGGCTTCGAGTCCGACCTGTTCCACCGCTCCTGCGCGCAGGCGCCACAGGCGGGGTGACCCGGCGTCGATGACTTCGGCCTCGCCGGTGTCCAGGTCGAAGCGCAGCAGCAGCATCGGCAGGTGCAGCCGCCCCTGGTACTGCCCGTACACGGCCTGGTCCGCGAGCGACGCCTGGTCGACGAGGCCGAGGCCGGCCCGCCGGGCGTTGCGCAGGGCGCTGACGGCGAGGCTGGTCAGCAGGGCCGCGTCGATGCCCTCCCCCATGCCGTTGTTGACGGTCAGCGTCAGGTGGTCGGCGGAGGCCGACCAGTCGAAGCTGTCGCCGTAGATGGCGTACGCGGGCTCCAGCTGGGCCCCGAGGTCGTACTCGGGCCGGGAGCAGGAGCGTCCCGGCAGCAGCTGCCACTGCATCTCGGCGGCCAGGGTGAGCCGCTTGGCCCGGCGCGCCTGGAGGAAGAAGTCGGTGTCGCGGTCGGCGACGAGGATCTCGTGGGCCAGCGCGTCCGCCACGTCCCGCAGGGGGGCGAGGGCGTCGGGGGCGTACGCGCCCGCCGCGAAGCCGACGCTCAGCACCCCCAGCCGGTCGCCGCGCACGCTCACCGGGAGGTGGACGGTGACCCCGCCCTCCCGCGCGACGACGTACGGCTCCTGGGAACCGAAGGCCCGGCCCTCGGGGCCGTTGTACGCCGACACGGACTCGGCGGTGAAGGGCCGGTCCGTGACGGGCTGGAGCCGGGCCGAGGCGTAGTCCGCCATCAGCAGCTCGGCGCCGCGTGCCCCGTGGTCACGGATCAGGAGGTCGCGGACCTTCTCGAACAGCTCGTGCGGGGCCGCCTCCCGCAGGGTGCGCTCCACTCCGTCGCCACCAGCCACCGGTTCGGTACCCGCCTCTCTCACAACTGTCAAAATGGGAGGACCACGAAGCCGCCGGTTAGCCGGGAAAGGCGGCTCGTACGCCCGGTAGGGAGTGTCACATGAGTCAGCCGCCGAGCGGCTTCCCCCGGCCCGTCATGTCGGCGGTGGCGGAAATGAGCGAGCTGATCGAGCTGTTGGAGGTGGTCTGGGAGCGGGGCCGCGACACGGTCAGCGGCCCTCCCGTCTCCTCCGCCCAGGCGAGGGTGCTGTTCCTGGTCGACGCCAACGGCGAGATGAACCTGCGGGACCTGGGCAGGCTGCTGGAGGCGGCCCCGCCCTCGGTCACCCGGCTCTGCGACCGCCTGCAGGCCGTGGGTTTCCTCGAACGGCACCCGGGGTCCGACGACCGGCGCGAGGTGCTGCTCCACCTGACGCCCGCCGGACGGACGTACCTCGAACGGCTGCGCGCATGCCGGCAGGAGGCCCTGGCCAACGCGATGGCCACGATGTCGCCGGCCTCCCGCGCCGCCCTCGCGGCGGGGCTGGCCGACTTCTGCACGGCGGTCGCGACCCCGCTCAGACTCCCGCCCCGGCAGCCGCGGCCGCTCGCTCCCCGGACGGCCTGACACGGGCGAGCGGAGCGGGCCGGGTGTACGTCTTGATCATGTCTTCGATGAAGTGCCGGGAGTCGCACGGGTTCAGGGCTTGCGCCTGAAGGTGGTCGTACATGATGTGGTACATGCGACGGTCGGCATGCTTCTCCACGTAGAGGTCTCCGGTGAAACGTTCCAGGTAGACGACCCCCGCGTCGGCGTCGGGGAACGTCAGCGTGGAGAACTGTCCCGTGACCCCCGGGTGGGCCCCGGCGCTGTGCGGAAGGACCTGCACGGTGATGTGCGGCTGGGCGGCGAGGGCGTTCAGGTGCTCCAGCTGCTCACGCATCACCTCCCGGTCGCCGATGATGCGGTGCAGTACGGACTCGTCCAGGATCGTCCATAAGCGCAGGGGGCGGGCCGGGTGGTGTGCCCGGTGCTGACGCCTCAGCCGCACGTCGAGACGGACCGCGGCCTGTTCCACCGGCGGACAGGGGATCGTTTCCGCGATGATCGCGGCCGCGTAGGCCCGGGTCTGCAGCAGGCCGGGGACCACCAGCGGCTCGTACGAGTGGATGGCGGCGGCCTCCGTCTCCAGCCCGATGTACACGCCGTAGGGGACGTCCCCGCAGGCGACCCACCAGCCCTGCCGGGCCGACTCCTTCGCCATCCGCATCAGAGAATCGACGACCCCCGGCTCGCTGACCCCGTAGAGCCGGCACAGATCGCGCACGTCACGCGGATTGATCGGGCGCCGGCCCGTCTCGATGAGACTGATCTTGGGTTGCGACACGAGCAGGTGCTTCGCCACCTGCACGGAGGTCATTCCCGCTGCCCGGCGGAGGCTGCGGAGCTCCGCGCCGAGGCGGCGCCTTCTGACCGTGGGACTTCCGTTCGCCGTCACCGGCGGTGCACCTCCACCTCAAGGACCTCTCGCAGGCCCCCCGAGTCCCACGGCCGACTTCGGCAAAACGCATTTTGCATACCCGGCCCGGCGGCCGCCGCATTCGCACGCGGAGCACCACCTGTTCGGACTAACACGGCACGGTGACGGTGGCGTTGTACGTCCGGCTGTGCTGCGCGGCGCGTGCCGGGCCCCGGTCAGCGGGTGCCGCGGATCCAGCGCCGGACGGCCGCGTTCGTGACGTCGTCGATCATGGAGAGCACTTCGATGGCGCGCAGGTCACCGGCGTGCGGCGGAACTCCCGCCGCGGTGAGGCAGGCCTGGAGCTCGAGCCGTCGGCGGTCCTCGGGCGTCAGGCCCTCACGGGTCGGGCGGTCCGGAGTCGGTTCCTCCGGAGGGCGGTCGCCGTCGGGCGGAGGGGCTTGCGGGCAACCGGAGTCCGGCTGCCCGGTGTCCCCCCAGCCCCGTATGCCGGGAAACCGGTAGGGATCGAACGTCGTTCTGGGCACCTTCGGATCCTGGGGGGAAGACTGCCACTCATGCATGCGCGTACCTCCGCGGGTGGGCCACTCGTGGCGAGGGAGACCGGCCGGCGGGCTATCCGTTGCGCAGGGCGCGGGCGCCGGCCGCGACGATCTCGGCGAGGCGGTTGGCGACGTCGGTGCTACAGCCGCCGAGCCGGACCAGACCACGGCAGCCCACCGGCCCGTCGTTGCCGAGTGAGGGAAGGACCAGTCCGGCGAGGGCCAGTGCGGCCTGGAGTTTGACGACGGCCTCCTCACCGGCCTCGTACGCGGCGTCCTGGAGCCGCTCGTACCGGATGCGCTCGGCGCGGGCGAGGTCGTGAAGCATGGTGTGTCCTCTCGGAGTTCGGGCGGTTTCGTACCGGTTGAGCGCGGTTCGGTCCTCGTTCGCGCTGGTGTCGGCCGTCCGTGCGGCAGACCCGTAGGGCTGAGACCGTGCACCGCCCGTGACCTATCGGTTTGGATCTTCGTTCCTGAGATGAAAGTGATCACGCTCGCGGGAACCGGGGAGGGGAGCGAGTTGTCCGACACGTCGAAGGCGTTGGACTGCCGGGCGCCGCGTTCCTGCGGCGCCGCGCTGCGCCGGGCCCTCTTATGCCCCGTAGCGGATTCTGTAGCCGGGAGCGGAGTGCCCGCCGGACTTGTGGTCCGGCATGAGGTAGTTGGGAACGGGTGTGGCCGGGGTGCCCGGTGCGGGCGTGGGCCGCAGCGGGGAGGTGTTCCGGTTGCGGTGGCGCGGGACGGGGTGGCGGGGTGGCCGGGTGAGCGTGATCTGGCGGACGAGTTGCTGGAAGCAGGCCAGGGCCGCGACGGGTGGGAGGGTGGCCGCCGCCTGCGCGGCGAGCGTTCTGGGCGCCTGGGCCACGCACAGGAGGGTGGCGAGCGTGGAGAACAGGAGAACGATGGACCAGGAATGGACGGCCCGGCGTTGATGTAGGGCGGCCCGGAGGATGGACAGGGAGGCGACCACCCAGGGCCCGTAGATCAACAGGGGCCACCAGCTGACGACGTCGTGCGTGGTGTGCGGCCCGGCGCTGTGGCGCAGGGCGTCGGCCACGGCCAGACCACTGAAGAGGCTCACCACGGCGGCGATGAGCGCGACCAGCAGCGCGGAGAAGAGGCTTCCCGTCCGGAAGAGGGTGAGCATCGTCTCTTTCGGTGGAACCCGGCGGTGTCCGGTGGGGGTCTGGGCACGCGACGCCGCGTGGGTGTTGCGGTGCAGGCCCGCGGCACCACCCGTGACGTGGACCGTGTTGCCGCCGTCCTCCGCGATCCAGTCGAACGGATCCGCCTGGGCAGGGGTTCCGGCTTCCTGGAGCAGCTGGGCGAGTTCCTCAGCCGGGTCCCATGCGCCGTTCGCCTCGTGTTGCCCGAACAGCTGTTGTCCGAGCAGTGGCTGACCGAGCAGTGGCGTCCCGTCCTGGGCCGCCTGCTGCCCGGGGTCCGCTGCCGGCCCCGGCACGTGCCCCGCCCAGAATCCGGCGACGTCCGGTTGCATCGGGAAACCGCTGACGTCGTGATGGCCGTACTCATACACGGGAGTTCCGCCCGGATCGCTCGTCGGCGGACGGCTCGGCCGGAGCCGTTCCGTGGAACCGCCGGGTGAAGTCACACTCGATCGCGCTCATCGCGTCGAGGAAATCCTCGAAGACCGTGGACGAGTAGTGCAGGTCGATGTCCTGCCCCTCGTGGCACAGCACCCCGATGTCGTCGACCGCCCACGGCGTCGAGGCCGGCGTGTAGGTCCAGTTCCCCAACCGCGGGCCCCGGGAGCGGGCGCTGCCGCCTTCGCCCTTCACGCTCTGTGAAAACATTGCCGAGTTGTTTGCTGTTGTCATAGTCCACCCAACGCTTCGGGCGCCGGGGAGGGTGTGCTCCATGCAGGTGAGGGTGGCGGATCGGGGCACGGGTTGACCGGTGTCTTTTATCGGTTCTGCACACGCGCAGAACACACCGGGTCCGCCACCCCACACGGCGCGAGCTGCGGTTCCGCCCCCGGACGGCCGGTGGCGCCCGCGCGACGGAGTGCACCCTCGGGTTACTCGACGTGATGTGTGTGGACGACCCCCGGGTCTGCCGACAACGCGCATTCGGCGGGTCGTGCGGCGCTCACGCTCCGGCGCGCGCCCCTGTCCGGCGAAGCGCTTCGGATGACTGCAATCGGCTGACGCTACGCAACTCGTCATATGCCGCTGCGTTATGTCGAGGTGTCGCCGGAGGCCCGGCCACAGACCCCCACCTCATCCTGGGAAAGGAACCGCCGTGCCGAACGCCCTCATGTGGATCGTGCTCGCCTGCGCCGTATTGGGTACCGCCATCACCGCTTGGACGTCATCAGGGGTGGGGGGCATGCACTACACGGACAGCAGGGAGCTGGAACGCGCGGAACGCTTCAAGGACGTCCTGTCCCGCCACGTGGAAGCGACGCAGCCCGGTCACTGGGGCGCGGCCGGGGCGGCGACGGATACGACCCGTGTCCCGGTCGGCAGGCCGGCCTGCACCGAGTGCGGCCTCGTCCGGCACGAGCCGGCCGCGTCCCCGACACTGGGCGCGTACTGAGCCGTGGCGACGACAAACGGCCCGCCCGGATCCCCCGGGATGTTCGCCATCAGGAGGTATGTGCCGGTTGGTGCAATAATGGATTACTTTACTAAGTATCCGTACGCCCGCAGGGGCCGCATCCGTCGACAGGTCGGGACATGGACGAGCCGGACACCCCGGAGAAGCGCGCGCGGCTGAACCGCCCGCGGGTGCTCGCCGCGGCCGTCGCCCTCGTGGACCGGGAGGGGCTCGCGGCGCTGACGATGCGCCGGCTGGCCACCGACCTGCACGTCGAGCCCATGGCGATCTACCGGTACACCGCCGGCAAGGAAGCCCTGCTCGACGGTCTGGTCGAGGCCTTCTTCACCGAGGTCAACGAACGTCTGCGGACCACGGCCGACACCCGCACCGCCCCGTCCTCCGCAGCTTCCCGCGACTCCTCCGGCGTTCCCGCCTGGCACGCCGAGCTGCGCCGGATCGCCCGCGCCTTCGCGGCGACCGTGCACGCCCACCGCGAGCTCCTGCCCGTCGTGGCGACCCGCCCGCTCACCGTGCCGGTGGCCCGGAGGCCGGCCCCGGCCCTCGAACTGACCGAGCACATCCTGGCCGTACTCGCGCGGGCGGGGTTCGACGACGCCACCGCGCTCACGGTCTACCGCGCCTTCGTGGCCTGGAACCTCGGCCGCCTGCTGGTCGACAAACGACAGGTGGTGGACGATCCCGAGGAGCCGGACCTACTGCTGCGCCTCGGACTGCACCGACTGTCCGCAGCGGAGTACCCCCGCCTGCGCGCGCTGGTCCCGCAGCTCGCCGAGTACGACGACGAGCAGGAGCTGATCGCCGGCCTCGACAGCCTCCTGAGCGGGATGCCCGAGCCGCCACTTGACGCGTTCTACGGCGGAGGCGCACGCTGAGGATACGAGGTACACATCGGACGTATGCATACACAGCACATCCGGAATGCGTCCTCCTCCGCTCGTCCGCCTGTCGTGAACGCGCCGTCCCGCGGCCGGGCCGGCACGGCCGGTCCGAGGCCCGACGGCGCCCGAGAGGGGCCCGTCATGTCCAGTGAGTACACCGTCCTGCGCGTCCGTGTCACGGCCGCGGACGCAGACACCCTGCGCGCCCTGCTGCGCGACCACCGTCCCGACATCGGCGGCCGCATCCGCCAGAACGCCGACGGCAGCCTGACCTTCGACGCCTACGTGTCCCCCGGACAGGGCGAAGCCCTGGCCCGTGAGGGCGTGTCGGTCGAGACCGTCGAGGACGCCACCGCCACCGGACGGGCCCGCCAGGCCGAGGTGGGCGAAGGCGACCGGTTCGCCCCCGAGGACGCGGTTCCGCAGGGACTCGCACTCAAGGTGCGGGACGTCTAGGAGGGTCGCCATGCCATACCTGAACATCACCGAGGTCGAATCCGGCGTGGCCGGCCTGGCCGCCGCGTTCCCGACCGCAGACCTCATCGAGCTGCCCGAGCCGACCTTCGAGGGCCGGACCTGCCACGCCCTGCGCATCGGCACGCACCACCAGCAGCCGAAACCCGCCGTCGTCCTGGTCGGAGGCGTACACGCCCGCGAGTGGGGCAGCTGCGAGATCCTGGTCAACCTCGCCGCCGACCTGCTGCACGCACACGCCGGCGGTACGGGACTCGCGTACGGAGGGACGAGCTTCACCTCCGCCCAGGTGCGCACGATCCTGGAGGAACTCGACGTCGTCGTCTTCCCCCTCGCCAACCCGGACGGCCGGCACTACAGCCAGACCGTCGACCCCATGTGGCGGCGCAACCGCAATCCGGCACGGTCCGGCGGCGATCCGGACGCGGTCGGCGTCGACCTCAACCGCAACTTCGACCACCTCTTCGACTTCCGGACCGCCTTCCACCCACTGGCCCCGGTCCACGTCTCGGACGACCCGGCGGACCCCAACCAGGTCTACCAGGGCCCCGAACCCTTCTCGGAGGTGGAGACCCGCAACGTCCGCCGGCTGCTGGACCGGTTCGTCCGCACCCACTGGTTCGTCGACGTGCACAGCTACACCCAGAAGATGCTGTTCGTGTGGGGCGACGACCAGAACCAGTCCGCCGACCCGGCCAAGAACTTCCGCAACCCCCTCTTCGACGGCAAGCGCGGGCTGAAGGACGGCCTGCTCTACGCCGAGTTCATCGAGGAGGGCGACGCCGACGGCTCCGCGGTCCTCGCCGAACGGTTCTGCGAGGCCCTGAAGGGCGTACGCGGTGTCGAATACACCCCCCAGTCTGCGTTCGACCTGTACCCGACGTGCGGGACCAGCGACGACTACGCGTACGCCCGCCACATCCTCTCGGGCCGGGAGGAGGACAAGATCCTCGCCTTCACGGTCGAGTGGGGAATGGCCTTCCAGCCTCCGTGGTCGGAGATGAAGAAGATCGTCCTCGATGTCGACGCCGGTCTCGTGGAGTTCTGCCTGACCGCTGCCGCCTAGCCGACGACGTACCGCTCTCCGGCCCGCCGGGGGGCCGCCGGGCACACCCGAACCGCTTGATCCACACGTCCTGGGAGCACCCATGACACAGATCCGGATTTCCACGTTCAACCTCGAAAACTTCGACGAGACCGCGCCCAACACGCGCCCGACCCTGACCGAACGCATCGCGCTGATGAAGCCGCAGATCAAGCGACTGCGCGCCGACATCGCCTGCTTCCAGGAAGTGCACGGTCAAGAGCGCCCCGGCCAACCGCGTGCACTGCTGGCCCTCGAGGCCCTGCTCACCGGGACGAACCTCGACGGGGCCGTGCTGGTGAGCACGAAACCCGAAGACGACGCCGTCTTCGATTTCCGCAACCTGGTCATCGCCACCCACCTGCCGGTCATCAAGCACGAGCAGCTGAAGAACGTCCTCGTCGCCGAGCCCCACTACCAGCGGCTCACCGCGAATCCCCCCGACCCGCAGCCGATTCCCATCGGGGTCGAACGCCCCATCCTGCACGCCCAGATCGACATCGACCACGCCGCACCCGGCAACCTGCTGCACGTCATCACCGTGCACCTGAAGTCGAAGATCCCCAGCGAGATCCCCGGCCAGGTGATCGACCCCAAGCGGGGCAACTGGCGCAGCGCCGACGCCTGGGCCGAGGGCAGCTTCCTGTCGTCCATGAAGCGCATGAGCCAGGCCCTGGAAGTGCGGCGCCTGGTCGACCAGATCCTCAAGGACGACCCCGACGCGCGGATCATCGTCACCGGCGACTTCAACGCCGAGCCGGAGGAGGTTCCGGTCCTGGCGATCTGCGGCAATGTCGAAGACACCAACAACGGCGACCTCGCCCCGAAAGTCCTCGTCCCGATCGAACGCACCGTCCCGGGTGACGCCCGCTACACCCTCTTCCACCACGGCCGGGGCCAGATGCTCGACCACATGCTCGTCACCCGCAACCTCCTCGCCCACTACCGCGGCTCGGAGATCCACAACGAAGTCCTCCACGACGACTCCCTCGCCTTCGCCACGGACGACAAGTTCCCGGAGTCCGATCACGCCCCGGTCGTCGCCACGTTCGAGTTCGACTGAGCGACCGGCCGCAGGGGACGGCCCCGGTTCCCCGACCGGGGATCAGACCGCCCGAACGGACGCCCAGAGGGCGACGCTCCACACGTCCCCGTGCCCTGCGTGGTAGCCCCTTTCCTCTTCCCCGTCGTCCACGACCATGACGGACACGCAGGACGTCTCCGCGCGGTACTCGAGGAAGCCACCCTGGTCGGTGCGGGTGAACTCCGGGACGGGAGGGAGCTGCGAGAGTGCCTCCCGCACGTCCGCCCACGCCGTGTAGCGGGCGAACTCGACGCCCGTACTCGCGGCCCAGGGAGCTGCGGTCTCGGGGGCGTTCGCGAGACGGTGCAGCTCGATCGACCCGCCGGACATCACCCACTCCTCCCCCGGATTGAAGTAGAGCTCGACGAAGCCGTAGTCGCGGCGCAGGGAGCGGCCGCCGGTGCCGACGACGTCGACACAGCCGTGCCGCAGGGCCCGGTCGACCTCGCCGAGGGTGGATCCGATGCCGATGCCGTGGTGCAGGCGCCCGGTCCTGATGAAGGAGGCGAGGAATTCGAGGCCCGTCACGGCGAGTTCTCCCGTTCGTCGAAAGGACCTCCGCCCCGGGGGACGGTTCTGCGAGGTGCCCGGTCATGACTATCGTATGACCCCGTGACCCTCCTGCCCGGAACCCGTGACCGTGCCGATGCCGATGCCGATGCAGTACGGACCCGTCTGGCGGCCGTGGGCGCAGCGGTGGTCACCGTCGGACTGGGGCTGGGGCTCAGGGCCTTGGCCACCGGGAGCGTGGCCAAGTACGGCGGCGACGCGCTGTACACCGTCCTGCTGCTCGCCCTGGTCGTGTCGGCGGCTCCGCGGATCACGCCCCTGAGGGCGGCCGGAAGCGCACTGGCCGTCAGCTGCCTGGTCGAGTTCCTCCAGCTGACGCAGGTGCCGGCGGAGCTTTCCCGGCACAGCACGGTCGCCCGCCTCGTGCTCGGTTCGACCTTCAACCCGCCCGACATGCTCTGGTACTCGATCGGCGCCGCGGCCGGCTGGCTCGTGCACACCGCGCTGAGGAGCGGCAGGCCCAGGGCCTCCTCGCGTACGCCGAAGGCCGGCTGACCAGGCCGTGCGGGCACCGCCTCTGCGGCTCAGGCGGTGGCGGGCCGGCTCTCCCGGGCCAGGATCATGACGCGGTCGCGGTCGCGGCCACGACCGGACCGCTGCCCGGTGCCCCGACGGTGTCGAGCGGGCGCCGCAGGAGGGCGAAGGCGGAGTCGAGGCATTCCGCGGCGCGGGCCGGGTCCGGGTCGACCTTGCGCATGATCTGCAGGCCCTGCACCAGATTGAGCAGCAGCCGCGCGCCGTGCCGCGGGGTGACGGCCGGAGCGAGCTCCCCGTCCCGCGCGGCCCGCTCCAGCTGTGCGGTGAACGCCTCCTCGGCGTACCGGAGGTTCCGCCGGGCCAGCTGGGCGACCTCCTCGTCGTGCGGCAGCAGCTCGGCGATGCTGTTGACGCTGAAGCAGCCCGCGCTGCCGGAGGCCGCGTCGGCGGCGAGCAGCCGGCCCAGCACGTCCCGCAGCTGGGGCAGCGCCGGCCCCTTGTCGTCGAGGGCGGTGCCGAGCAGCCGGGTCTGGTGGTCCAGGTAGCGGCCGAGGGCCCGGATGAACAGCTGGTGCTTGTCCCCGAACGCCGCGTAGATCGACCCGCGGCCCAGCCCCAGCTCCTCCACGAGGTCGCTCATCGCGGTCGCCTCGTAGCCCTTGCGCCAGAACAGGATCATCGCCCGGTCCAGGACCGCTTCTTCGTCGAACGTGCGTGGTCTCGCCATGCACCCCACGGTAGCGAAGGTCTGCGGCCGGGGCAGCACGTATTTGACCGCTCGTTCCAGAATCGGCTACGTTATGGAACGAGCGGTCCGGAACTCCCGAAGCGAAACCGGACCCACCCGTGAGCCGGACCCGTCAGGAGCGAGCGTCGTGAAGGTCGAGATCTATTCGGACCTGGTGTGTCCGTGGTGCTACATCGGCAAGCGCCGCTTCGAGAAGGCCCTGGCCGCCTTCCCGGAGGCGGCGGGCGTCGAGGTCGTCTACCGCCCGTTCCAGCTCAACCCCGCGGCGCCCGAGACGACGGAGCCGTCCGCACAGGTCTACGAGCGCAAGTTCGGCCGCCCCGCCGCGGCCGTCTTCGGCCCGCTGACCGCTGCCGCGGCCGCCGAGGGCATCACGTTCCGGATGGACGACGCGCTGGCCACCAACACGTTCCAGGCGCACCGCCTGCTCTGGTTCGCCCGGCGGCACGGACGCCAGGCCGAGGTGAAGGAACGCCTGCTGGCGCACTACTTCACCGACGGCGGGAACCTCGGCGACCGCGAGGCCCTCGCGGGGCTCGCCGAGGCGGCCGGCCTCGACCGCGCCGCCGCGCTGGCCTTCCTCGCCTCGCCCGAGGGGGCCGGCGAAGTCCGCGCCGAGCTCGCCGAAGCCGCCGCACTCGGCGTCACGGCGGTCCCCACCTTCGTGATCGACGGCACGTTCGTGCTCCAGGGCGCCCAGAGCCCCGAGGTCCTGCTCGGCGCCCTGGAGCGGGCCGCGGCCGAACGCAGCCCCGCCACCACCGCCTGATCCCCCGCCCGATCCCCCTCCAGCCCCACCCCCGCAGACTTGATCGAGGAGATTCCCATGAAGGCAGCAGTCATCGACCAGTACGGCCAGGTCCGCGACGTCGTGCGCGTCACCGACGTACCCGTCCCCGCCGTCGGCCCGCACGACGTGCTCATCGAGGTCCGGGCGGCCGGGGTCAACCCGGTGGACCACCTGATCGTCAAGGGCTTCCTGAGCGCCGGGGAGCCGACCGGACCGCTGGTCATCGGCAACGAGCTCGCCGGTGTGGTGACCGGGGTCGGCGGCGAGGTCACCCGCTTCGCGGTGGGCGACGAGGTCTTCTCCCGCGTCGACCCCCGCGTGGGCGGCGCCTTCGCCGAGTACGTCGCCGTGGACCAGTCGCTGGTCGCCGCCAAGCCGTCCGGCCTGACGTTCGAGGAGGCGGCCTCGCTGCCCCTGGTCGCGCTCACCGCCCTCCAGGCACTGACCGAGCAGGCCGACGTACGGGCCGGGATGCGCGTGCTCATCCACGGCGCCGCCGGCGGCGTGGGCTCCGCCGCCGTCCAGATCGCCAAGCAGCTCGGTGCCGAGGTCGTGGCCACCGCCGGCGGCGACAGCGTGGCACTGGCCCGCGAGCTCGGTGCCGACCGGGTGATCGACTACCGGGCGGAGAAGTTCGACGAGGTCGTCTCCGACGTCGACGTCGTCCTCGACACCATCGGAGGCGAGACCCAGGAGCGGTCCTTCGGCGTGCTGAGGCCCGGCGGCACGCTGGTCTCGATCGTCCCCATCGCGGACGCCGAGGCGAGGCAGGCCCAGTGGAACGTCCGGGCCCGCAGCTTCTTCATGCGCCCGCACGGCGAGCAGCTGGCCCACCTCGCCGGCCTGGTGGAGTCCGGGCGGCTCCGGCCGATCGTCGAGACGGTCTTCCCGCTCGACGAGGCCTCCGAGGCCCTGCAGAAGGTCGAGCGGGGCGGTGCCCGCGGCAAGACCGTCATCGGCGTCCGCGCCTGACCGCACCCCCGATCCCGGAGGCCGCAGCGAACCCCCGCCCTTCCGAGGAGGAAGGACGGGGGT
>NZ_JBHYVA010000170.1:0-13445 GCF_042750055.1 Streptomyces sp. NPDC059456 | reverse complement strand
GCGGGGGCGGGCGCCCCCGGCCGCGGGGGCCCCCCCCGCGGGCCCCCCCGCCGCGGGGGGCCCCGCCGGCCGGGGGCCCACCCGGCTGCTCAGGCGGTGCGCCGCTGCCGCTGCCGTGCAGTGACGGCGAGCAAAGGGAGTGGCATGAGCAGGGCGAGCAGTACGACCTGGCTCGGCAGGGACCCGGTCATGGACGGCTGCGTGACGATCGCCGTGATGCGGACGAGCGTGAACGCCGCGACGGGTATCAGCCACCGGTAGTCGCCGGTGGCCGCCGTGACGATCCACGCGACGGCCAGCGCGGCGACCTCGACGACCAACTGGCCCCGCTGGACGTAGGGATCGACCGAGGTGAGGTGCAGGGCGCCGGCCATGACCAGGGCCCCCGCCAGTGGGACGAGCCATCCGTACGAGCGACGGCGCAGCCTGCCCGGACGGCCCGCCGCCAGCACGGAGCAGGCGAGGAACAGGGTTCCCGAGAGCACCATGTCATGGGCCCGCAGCGGAGCGCCCAGTCCGTAGTAGCCGACGCCCACCACGCCTTCGTCACCGAACACGTCCGAGCCGACGATCCCGGATCCGACGCCGGCCATCGTCGCCGAGACGGGCAACGCGATCCACGCCCAGCCGCGCAGCAGCGCGAGCAGGCAGACCAGCGGGAGCAGGCCGTAGGGCAGGAGCCGCGTCCGGCTTTCAGGACCCTGTGCCCAGGGGTACCAGCCCGCGTGCTCGAAGCCGATGGAGTGGGAGGCGGGATCCACGCGCAGCGCCCAGTCCCACACGTCCTGCAGGTACGGCACCAGCGCCAGGGCGGCGAGGACGAGGGCGGTCAGGTGGAAGCCGTCCAGCCACCACGGCCGGGTCCGGTCCTCGCAGACGGCGCGGGCGCGGGCCTGCACCCCCGCGCCGAGCAGCGCGGCGACCTCCCGCGGCGGCGGCCAGGCGCGGCCCGGATACGCCTCGGCCAGGCAGCCCAGGACCTCCTCCCCCTGCCGGACGCGGTAGTCCTTGGGGTATGCGGCGAGCAGGATGCGGTTCATGCGCGGACCGCCTTGAGGATGGGGCGGCCGATGACGAGCGCCGCCGCCTGCTGCATGCGCAGGGCTTCCTGCCGGAGGACGCCGTTACCGTCCTCGGTGATGCGGTAGTAGCGCCGCGCCCTGCCGTCCACGACCTCCTCGCGGTCGACCGCGACCCACCCGGCGCGTTCCATCCGGTCGAGCGCGCCGTAGAGGGTGCCGACGGCGATCTTGAGGCGTCCGTCCGTGGCCTGCTCGGCGGCTTTGATGATGCCGTAGCCGTGCAGGGGGCCCTCCTGAAGGGCCGCGAGCATGAAGTACTGCGATTCCGTCAGAGACGGTGATCGTTTCGTCATGGCGGCGACTATATATCGGCACTCGATATATGCGTGCGGTGGGGCCCGCTCGTTCGACGCATCGTCAGGCCGGTCGTACGTCGGCCGAACTCCGCTCGCCACGGCCTCGGTTCAGAGTCTGTCGGCCGCCCGGACCCGGTGGAGGTGGATGAGGACGTCGTAGGCCCGGCCGAGGGCGAGGGTGGGCATCGGGTCGGGCGTGAACGTCGAGCCGGCGTCGTAGACCGGCCGGGCGCGGTCCAGCCAGGCGCGCGCCGCGGCGGGTGCGGTCCGAAGGTCGAGATAGAAGTCCCGGTGGCCGACCCGGTCCAGGGTGTGCTCGTTCGTGCCGGGACGCGCCGCCGGAACGCCGACCGGCTTCCAGTCCGCGTCGAGGGAGGAGTCCTTGGTGAGGAAGGAGCCGCCGGCGAAGCTGAAGCCGATCGCGGCGTAGTCGCGGCCCAGGCGGTCGCGCAGTGCGGCGCCCTGGGTCCGCGGGTACATGTCCGGATGGGCGGAGAGGTATCCGACGTGACCGTTGTGGGCCGACAGCAGCATCTTGTGGCCGGTGTTGCGCTGCCACCACAGGACGTTGTCGGCCATGGCCCGGTCGCGCAGGAGCTCGGCGGCGGTGACCGAGGCCGGGTCGGCGAGGTCGACGGTGGCGAAGGCGAAGGTCTGCGCGATGTTCCGGGCGTGCTGCACCGTCCACGCGTGGTCGCCGCCGCCGGCCCCCTGGTGACCGGCCACCAGGTCGAGTGCCTCCTGGGCGCGTGCGGCGTCCTCCTTGCGTTCCGCGACGGGCTTGCGCAGGTAGGCGAAGACGTCGTCGAAAGGCCGCAGCCGGGCGTACAGCTCGGTGAGCCGGGGAAGGACCTCCGGCCTGGTGACGCGGACGGACGACAGCACGCGCTCGAAGGCGGCGTCGCCGAGCTTCGGCGCCCCGAGATCGTCGCCCATGAAGTGGACCCGCCGCCCGGGGTGGCGGCGGTTGTGCTCGCGCATCCAGCCGATCAGACTGACGAACTCCTCCCGCTCCCAGGGGGACCCGGCCAGTGTCTGCGCCGCGACGCTCCGCGGGTCGCCGGGACCGCCCTGGAGGTACTCGTCGATGGTGAGCCCCGCCGACCAGCTCATCTCCAGGGCGAAGGTGCCGAAGCCGCGCTCCTCGACGAGGTGGCGGAAGACGCGTTCCTTCATGGCGAAGAACTCGTGCGAACCGTGCGTGGCCTCGCCCAGCCCCACCACCTTCGCGTCCCCGGCCATGGCGCTCAGTGCCGAGAGGTCCGTGGTCCGGCCGCCGGGTTCCGTGGAACGCAGCGGGTGCGCAGCACGCTCCAGGGAGCGCACGACGGCCGCTTCCCCGTCCGCCGTCCCGGAATCGGCGGATGCGGCCGGTGCCGCGACCGCGGAACGCGCCGGGGCGGTCAGCGCAGTGGCGGCGAGCGCCGCCGTGAGCGCGAGCAGCCTGCGCCGGCCGGCCCTCTTTCCGTACCCGTCCATGGGGATCACTCCTGTCGTGTGGGGTCTGCCCGAGCCGATGAAGTGATCTTCGTGCGCCGGTGCGCGGGCCGCGCTGGGGTGCCCCACCGATCTGCCCGGGGGCTCACCCCGGGTGCCCGGCCGGGGGTTAACCCCACCGCTCCCCGCCGGTGACAGGGGGGGGTGGTCCCCCTGTGTGTGGGCCTGCTGGCCGGATGGTGCCGTGGACCTCGCAGACGACAGGTTTGGGCACGTCAGGTTTCCGAGGGAAAGGATCCCCCCGTGTTCGGTTCGAAGTCCGTGCGCCGCCGCGCTGCGCGCACCACCGTCGTCGGAGCCCTGGCGGTCGCGACGTGTACCGCCCTGCTGGGCGGCAGTGCCGCAGCGATCGTCAACGGCAAGGATTCCACCGAGCGTTACCCGTTCATGGCGACGATCCCGGAGTCGGCTCCGAAGTACGGGCTGTACGACGGCTCCTGCGGGGCGTCGCTGATCGATGCCCGGTGGGTGCTGACCGCGGCCCACTGCGTGCAGGGCGACGGCCTGGAGCTGGACGGCACCGTCCGGATCGGCAGTGGGGCGAGGAAGTCCGGTGGAACGGTGCGGGCCATCGAGCGGATCGTCGTCCACCCCGGCCATGCCGGCGGCGACGGGAAGACCGCGAACAAGGACGACCTCGCGCTGGTCCGCCTCGACCGCCCGGTCACGGAGGAGCCCGTCCGCATCGCGGAGCGGGCCGGGAGGCCCGGTACCCCGACCCGGATCCTGGGATTCGGCACCACGGTCGACACGGAACTGAGGTTCGCGGAGCGGATGCAGGAGCTCGACACGCGCAGGGGCGCCGACACCGAGTGCGCTCCCGGCTATGCGGGTCCGACGCGGCTGTGCACGATCAGCCGCGTGCCCGGGGCCATGGCCTGCTTCGGCGACTCCGGCGGGCCGCAGCTCCAGAGGGGGAGGGGCGGGAGGTGGGAGCTCGTCGGCGCCACCTCGGGTCCCGGTGCCCCGGGGGTGGCGTGCTCGGCAGGGCCGGGCCTGTACACCAACGTGCCCGCCTACGCGGACTGGATCCGCAAGACCATCGGGCGCAACGCCTGATCTGGTCGGGCTCCCGGAGGGAGGGGCCGGGCAGGATTGACCCCGATCATTCGCCGAATGCCGAAACAATGAGGCACCCTGGATCCATGGATCACGTACCTGCTTCCGGACCGGTGGATTCGCCCGCCCCCGCCGCACGGCTCGCCTCCCTCGCCGCCGCCCTGGCCGACGAGACACGGGCCGCCATCTGCATGACCCTGCTGGAGGGGCGTGCCTGGACCGCGGGTGAGCTGGCCCGGATCACGGGGGTCGCCCCCTCCACCGTCAGCGGACACCTGACCCGGCTCCTCGACGCGGGGATCTGTGTGACGGAGCGGCAGGGGCGGCACAGCTACGTGCGCATCGCCGACGCCGCCACGGCCCGCCTCGTGGACGAGCTGGCCTCCTACGCCGTTCCGGGCCGGGACGCCGCGCACGCCGTGCCGGTGGTGGCCGCGCCCGATCCGCTGGCGCGGGCCCGTACCTGCTACGACCACTTCGCGGGGCGGCTGGGCATGGCGGTGACGGACGCGATGGAACACCGGGGCCTGCTGCGCACGGAGGCCGTGTTCGCACTGACCGGGGACGGGCTCGACTGGTGCCGCCGGGCCGGCGTCGACGTGACGAGCGCGGGGCGCAGGCCGCTGGCGAGCTCCTGCCTGGACTGGACCGAGCGCCGCCGCCACCTGGGCGGCCTGGCCGGGGCGAGGCTGTGCGCGCGGGCCCTGGACGCGGCATGGGTGGTGCGCCCGGAGGGCGGCGGCCGGGGCCTGCTGGTGACGGGGGCGGGGGAGGAGGCCTTCGGTGAACTGCTGGGACTCGCTCCGCAGGCGTGGAGCTAGCGGGGCACTTCGAGGCCCCGCCGAGGATTTCACCGCAGGCTCCGCCGAGGATTTCGGTGACCTCCGGGTAGTTGCAGCAGAAATACTTCGGCACTCACCGAAGTGTTCGGTGTAGGGTCAGATACATGAAGACCCTTCCGCGTGCCCTTTCTCCCGGCTTCCTCACCGTCGGCGCCGTCTGCTGCTCGGTGTTCGCCTGGGCGTCCGCCTTCGTCTCCATCCGCAGTGCCGGAACCGCTTATTCGCCGGGGGCGCTCGCCCTGGGCAGGCTGCTCGCCGCCTCGCTGGTCCTCGTGGTGCTGCTCCTCCTGCGCCGCGAGGGCCTGCCGCCGCGCGGCGCCCGACGCGGCATCCTGGTGTCCGGGATCGTGTGGTTCGCCGGCTACACGGTCGCGCTGAACTGGGGTGAGCGCCTCGTCGACGCCGGAACCGCCTCGCTGCTCGTGAACACCGGGCCGATCCTGATGGCGCTCCTCGCCGCGCGCCTGCTCGGCGAGGCCCTGCCGCCGCGGCTGCTGGCGGGCATGGTGGTCTCCTTCGCCGGCGCCGTGGTCGTCGGCCTGTCGATGTCGTCCGGCGGTGACGGCTCCACCTCGGTGCTCGGGGTGGCGCTGTGCCTGCTCGCCGCGGTGGCGTACGCGACGGGCGTCGTCGCGCAGAAGCCCGCACTGTCCTTCGGGACGCCGCTGCAGATCACCGCGTACAGCTGCCTGACCGGTGCCGTGGCGTGCCTGCCCTTCACCGGGCAGCTGGTGGCCGAGGTCCCGCGGGCCCCGCTCTCCGCGACCTTGAACATGGTCTACCTGGGCGTGGTCCCGACCGCCCTCGCCTTCACCACCTGGACCTATGCGCTCGCGCGGATGCCGGCCGGGAAGCTCGGCGCGACGACCTACGCCGTGCCGGCCATCGTCGTCCTGCTGAGCTGGGTCCTCCTGGGTGAGGTGCCGGCCTGGCTCACCCTGCTGGGTGGCCTGCTGTGCCTGGCCGGGGTGGCCGTCTCCCGCTCCCGCCCGCGCGTCCGGAACGACGCCGCGGTACGGGCGGACGGGCCCGCGACCGATTCGACGGCCGCGCGGGGGCGGTAGGGGCGCGGCTCCGCCCTGTTGCAGAAGTGACGAAAGGTGCTGTCGATAGGGGTGGGGAGGGTGTTGCGCAAGGGATTGCGCAGAGTTGCTCGCGTTGCGCACGTTGCGTAGTCATATGCTCGCGGTCTGCAACCATGACGGTCGGCGATCCTGCTCCCGCGATGGCGGCGTGACGGGACCCGCCATGTCTGCGAGCCCGTGAACTGCAAGGAGTGAGCTGATCATGTCCGCACCCGTCGTCGACGTCTGGGGCCCCGTCTCTCCCGGGGCCCGTTCCTCGTACCCGCCCGCGCCGGAACCGCACGACGAATGGAACCTCATCGGCGGAACGGCCTGGGTCTACTACAGCCCGCTCAACCGCAGGCAGCTCATCAGGCCCGTCATCCTCTCCGACGGCTTCTCGGGCGGGTCGACCGACCTCGACCAGCTGTGGCACGGGCTGGAGGAGAACGGCGACTACCGCTTCATCTCCGAATTGCACGCGACCGGCCGGGACGTGATCATCCTCGGCTTCGCGGACCGCACGGCGTCGATCACGGACAACGCCGACACCGTCATCGACTGCGTCCGCCGGGCCATCAGCGAGCGGGTGGGCCGGGCGAAGCTGGCCGTCGGCGGATTCAGCATGGGCGGACTCGTCACCCGCTACGCCCTGGCCAAGATGGAGCAGGACCCCGCGCTCCCCGACCACGAGACGGGCCTCTACTTCTCGTACGACACCCCCCACCAGGGTGCATGGTTCCCGATCGCCCTCCAGGCCTTCACGCACTACGCGACCGACAAGTGGGGAGACGCTCCCGCCATCGGGCCCGTCCTGCGCCAGTTCTCCGGGCTCCTCAACAGCCCCGCCGCGAAGCAGATGGCGCGCTGGCACATCGAGAAGGCCGTCGACACCCCCGAGCCGGCCCCGGAGCGGGTGGAGTTCCTGGTGAAGCTCGACGAGCTCGGGGGCTGGCCGCGCAACCTGCGCAAGATCGGTGTCGCCAACGGCGTGGACACCGGAACCGGCAACGGCGTCAAGCCCGACGTCATCGCCGTGAGGTGTGACGGCGAGACGCTCCTCGACACGTGGCTGAAGACGCAGGCCCAGGGCGAGCAGGTCATCGCCAGGCTGCAGAAGGCCGGTGAGGAGCCGACCCTCGTGCGCACCAACGGGCTGCCCGACATCGACGGCGCTCCCGGTGGCCTGTTCACCATGCCGTCCCCCGCGGGGGACCCGGGCAGCTTCGGCCTGGCCGGTCTCCTCATGTCGCTGCTCGGCAACACCGTGGATCCCGATTTCATCGCCACGTCCTGCTTCATCCCCAGCATCAGCGCCGTCGCGGCGGCGGACATCGACGACCCGAAGGCGCTCCACCGTCCGATCTCACCGGAGCACAGCGCACTCGACGCCTTCGTGTGCGCGGGCCGCAACGAGGGACACACGACCATGACCGAAGAACTCGGCGCGTGGATCGTGAACGAGATCGTCGCGGCGGACTGACCGCCGGGGTGGGCGGGCCGCACCACCGGCCCGCCCACCCGTGGGCCACGCCGTCCCCTACTCCCGGACCTCCAGCACGTCGGAGACGGGGCGGCGCGGTGTCCCGGGTCCGTGGGGCCCGTAGCCGAGCCGCAGGACCATCTGGACGTGGCCCATGACCTCCAGCGGGTCGCGGACCGTCCACCGCAGTTCCGGCCATTCGAGCGGCTGGGAGGTCATCGAGGTCGCCAGGCCGTCGGCGGTGGCCTGCAGGAGGACGCGCTCCAGCGCCTGGCCGGCCCGCATCCAGTCGGTGCGCGTGTCCGTCGGCGTTCCGAGCAGGACGAGCTGCGGGCGCTTCTCGAACACGGCCCAGCCCCGGTCCGCCGCAGAGCGGTCCCGGCCGAAGTCCCTTACGGGGGAGGGGCCGGCGGAGCTGCGCGGCCCGAACGCGGCGGCGGGAATGCCGTCGCTGCGCGGCCCGGCCGGAGCCGGTGTGGCGCAGGTCCAGGCGGACGTCTCCGCCCGGACGAACGGATCGGTGTCCTCCCGCTGTTCCGCGTCGCGTACCAGCCCGAGCACGGTCTCCAGGTGCCAGTCGCCCGGGACGGCCAGCCGGCAGCCCTCCCAGCGGGCGGCGCTCCTCAGACCGTCCAGGACGGCGTCCGGCACCGGTTCGTCGGTGAACGGGAAGCGGCTGGTGCGCCGATGCCGGAGAGCGGCGTACAGGGCGCCCAGCTCGTGGTCCTCCTCGGGCGGCCCGGTGATGGCGGCCGTCGCCAGCAGCCACGGCCGCATCCCGTCGGGCAGCAGCCGTACCCGTGCCCGCAGGCCGTGGTGCACCGCCGACACGCGGAGATTGAACAGGGCGGCCGCGCAGCCGAGGTGCAGGGCCCGGTGATCCGGATCGGTCCGCGGCATGGCGCGTTCCGGATCGCCGTACAGCTCGATGACGTCGCCATCGGGGCGGTACGTGAACTTCCAGGGCTGGGCGTTGTGCATGGACGGGGCGGTGACGGCGTCGCCGACGAGCCGGGCGACGGTGTCGGGGTCGAGGTGTGCTGCGGTCATGGGACTGGTCCTGTCGGTGCGGCCTCGGCCGTGCGCCACGACGGCGGCCGGCGAGGTGGCGTGGTGCACCACCGCAAAGGTGATGAGCCCGTTCTGCCCTTCCATCCTGCGGCGTCCACCGCGTCCCGGGGAGGGCCCGAGCGGCCCTGCCGGGGACCGAACGGCCCTCTCGCGAAGACGTCGTGGATGCCAGTGTGAGGGGTGTCCGCATCGACTTCTCGGTTGGGAGGAACCGTGGAAAGCGCATTCCTCACCCCGGACACGAGCTCCCTGGTCGTAGGTGTCGACGGCTCGGCCCCGGCCCGCGCCGCCGCCCTGTGGGCGGCCGGGGAGGCCATGCGCCGCGGCCGGCCCCTGCACATCGTCCACGGCGCCGACACCGACGGCAAAGCCCTCTTCGTGCCGGCGGAGACCATCGAACGGATCCGCTCCGACGGCAGACGGCTCCTGGACGACACGGCGAAGGCGGTGACCGACGAGTACCCCGGCCTGCGCGTGACCACGGAACTCGGCCGGGCGGATGCCGCCGACAGCCTCCACCGGGCCGGATCCCCGCACGGCACGATCGTGGTGGGCAGCCGTGGACTGGGCGGATTCGACTCCCTCATGATCGGCTCGGTCGGCCTGGACGTCGCGGCCGCCGCCGTGACCCCCGTCATCGTCGTCCGCGGCATCGGTGAGGCCGAGGGCACCGGCACGGTCCTCGCGGCCGTCCGTGACGAGCACGACCTCCCGTACGCCCGGTACGCCGCGCGGGAAGCCGAACTGCGCAAGGGGTCGATCCGCCTGCTGCACGTGTGGAACGTGCTGTGGTCCGTCGGCGAAGTGGTCACCATGCTGGACGGCGTCGACGAGATCGCCCGCGCGCGCGAAGCAGCCCTGCGCGCCGTCGAGGACGCGGTCTGCGACGAGTTCCCCGGTCTCGAAGTGCGCGCCGACGCCGAGAAGAGCGTCTCCGTGGCCGGTGTACTGGTGGCGGCCTCCCGGCACGCCGACCTGCTCGTCATGGGCGGACGCCGGGTCCCGGGCGCCCTCGGGCCCGCCCGCAACCTGGGCAGGGCCGCGCACGGCGTGCTGCACCACGCGCACTGCCCCGTCCTCCTCCTCCCGCGGACCGGCAGCGACGTCCGTGCCGCGTCATGACCGCCGGTCCCGATGCCCGCGTGCGGCACCTGCACGCCGCGGCGGGCAGGCCCCGAGCGCCGACGGCACCCCGGCCGATGCCGCCCTGGCCAGGTCCGGCTGGTCACGGTCGCGGACGTGTCGACCGATCGGCGCGTCACCGTGCAGCGGGAGCGGTGGGCCGGCTCCGGGCCGGCCGCGGCCGTCACCGTCGGTACCGGGGAAAGCCGAACACCTCGGCGGCCACATGCGGGTCGGCGCGCGCGGTCCGGACGAGCCCGGGACCCGCCTGGAGCGGTGGGTGCCGCTCGCCTCACCGGCGCCGTGACCACCACGCCGGGGCGCCCCCGGGTCCACGTACGCCCGGAGCATCGTGCAGAGCCGGACGCAGGACCTGGACGGGTACCTCGCCGGGGTACCCGGGGAACCCGGGGAGGCCCTCACCCGGCTTCGTGACATGGGCGAGGGCTGCCTGCGCTCGTGCAGGCCGCAGGCGGATCGGCTCCGAGGCCATCCGGGACCTGCTGCGGGCCGCCGCGGCCCGACCGGGCGAGATCTGCCGGGACGTGCGCAGGCCCGGCCTGATCCGGAAGACAGGCCCTAGTGCTTCGGCGGCGTCCCGTCGCCCGTGTGCTCCCGGTCGTGGACCTGCGCGGCGATGACGGCCGCCTGGACCCGTCGTTCGACCCCCAGCTTGCCCAGCAGCCGGGAGATGTGGTTCTTGACGGTCTTCTCCGAGAGGTAGAGCCGCTCGGCGATCTGACGGTTGGTGAGTCCGTCGCCGATCAGTTCCAGGACGGCCCGCTCCCGTTCGGAGAGTCCGGCCAGGCGGCTGTCCTCGGGGACCTCGGCGGCCCCGGGTTCACGCAGGGAGCGCATGAGGCGTGCGGTCGTCGCCGGGTCGAGCATGGACTGGCCCGTGGCGACCGTTCGTACGGCGGACACCAGGTCGGACCCTTTGATCTGCTTCAGCACGTACCCGGCGGCCCCTGCCATGATCGCGTCCAGCAGGGCCTCCTCGTCGTCGAACGACGTCAGCATCAGGCACGCCAGCCCGGGCATCCGGGAGCGCAGTTCCCGGCAGACCGTGATGCCGTCGCCGTCCGGCAGCCGGACGTCGAGGACGGCGACGTCGGGGCGCAGCGCCGGCCCGCGGGCCAGCGCCTGGTCCGCCGTGCCCGCCTCGCCCACCACGGTGATGTCGGGCTCGGCTTCGAGCAGGTCGCGCAGCCCGCGCCGGACCACCTCGTGGTCGTCGAGGAGGAACACCTTGACGGAGGCCTCCGCGGAGGCGCTCGGTACGTCGGACATGTTCGCCGCCTGGTCCGGGTGACGCTGCGCGTGCTTCCACCCGGATTGTCTCAGACCGGGCGCCGGCCCGGCGGGGTCAGGGCGTGGCTGGCGATCACCGCGGCCTGGACGCGCCGTTCCACCCCGAGCTTGATGAAGAGCCGCGAGATGATGTTCTTGACCGTCTTCTCCGCGAGGTAGAGCCGCTGGCCGATCTCCCGGTTGGTGAGGCCTTCGCTGACCATGAGGAGGATCTCCTTCTCCCGGTCGGTGAAGCCGGGCAGACCCGGGGCCTCGTCCTCCTTGGGCGTGTCGCCGCGCATGCGGGCCATCAGCCGCGTGGTGGCCCCGGGGTCGAGCATCGACTGGCCGGCGGCCACCGTACGCACGGCGGTCACCAGGTCGGTGCCGGTGATCTGCTTCAGGACGTAGCCGGATGCCCCCGCCATCACGGCGTCGAGGAGCGCCTCCTCGTCGTCGAACGACGTGAGCATCAGGCAGGCGAGGTCGGGCATCCGGGAGCGCAGTTCACGGCAGACGCTCACCCCGTCACCGTCCTGGAGCCGGACGTCCAGGATGGCGACCCGGGGACGCAGCGCGGGGATGCGGACCAGGGCCTGTTCCGCCGTGCCCGCCTCGCCCACCACGGTCAGGTCCGGTTCGGCGTCCAGCAGATCGTGCACCCCGCGGCGGACGACTTCGTGGTCGTCGAGGAGGAAGATGCTGATGGGCTCCGTCGCGGGGGAGGGGATACCGCTGCCGGTCATGACGCAACTCCTTCGCATGGGTCCGTCCCGGACGCACGAACACCCGCATCCTGCCTCCCCTCCGGCCGGAGGGACAGGGCCGATCGGCCCCCATCGCCGGTGCCGCACCGCGCGGCGGACAGGGGTCAGGGTCCTCCGGAGAGGGACCTTCGGCCCTGTTTGGAGGACCTGCCGGGTCTACCGGGCGGCCGTGGCGAGCGATGGACTGATGGCGCACGGGGAACGGCGCGACTCCATGGAGCCGCACGCAGCGCGGAGGGCACCATGACGACCGCCTTGATCGACCTGAAGACCGTGACCCGGGACGACCGCGGTCTGAGAATCGCCCTGGCCGGGGAGCTCGACTTCTACACGGCGCGGCACGTGGGGCCGCGCCTGCGCGAGCTCGCCGGATCCGGCCACCGGAACCTGATCGTCGATCTGCGCGGCCTGTCCTTCTGCGACAGTGCGGGCATCGACCTCTTCGTTCGTCTGGACCGCCGCTGCCGTGAGAGCGGGACGCGGCTGATGCTGTGCGACGTACCGCCCCTGGTGGTCAAGTCCATGCGGGTGCTCACCGCCGACCGGGACCTGAGACTCGTCGTCTCGTGATCGCGGGGCTGTCCGGATCCGGCCCCGCGAAGGGGACCGTTCGGCCCTGGATCCGCCGCCGGATCACGAGGGAGGGTGGGAGATCGGAAGCCGCGAGGACCGATCGGGGCCGGACGAAGGTGCGCACGATGGATCATGAAGACATACGGCGACCCGCCGGCCGGGCGGGTGGCACGACGGCCGCCCGCCACATGCGGGAACTGGACAGGGCGGAGGCCCTGAGACTTCTCGCGACGGTGTCACTGGGACGCATCGTCTTCACGCGGCACGCCCTGCCCGCCGTCCGGCCGGTGAACCACGTCGTCGACGGGGAGGACATCGTCATCCGGATCCACGAAGGCGGGGCCCTGGCCTCGCTGGTGGCACCGGTCGACGCTCCCGGTGTGGTGGTGGCCTACGAAGCGGACGTCATCGATCCCGACACGCACCTCGGCTGGAGCGTCGTCGTCACCGGCTACGCGAGCCCCGTGACGGACGCCGGCGAGGCCGACCGGTATGCGGAGTTGGTGCACCCGTGGGTGGGGCAGGCGATGACCCGCGCCCTGCGGATCCGTCCGGACCTCGTCACCGGATTCCGCCTGGAGGCGGCACCACCGTGCCCCGCGCCGGCGGCGTGCTGACCACTGAGGTCCCCTTCACCGCTGCTTCCCCCAGCGGCCGTCCGGGAGCGGAGCACGCCACACGAGCCTGCTGCCCCCCTCCCGCGGCCTCTCGACCGTGAAAGACCCACCGAGGCACTGAGCCCGCTCGTCGAGGTTGCGCAGACCGCTTCGGCGCCCCCGGGGCGGAATCCCCCTGCCGTTGTCCGAGACGGTCAGCACGATCTCGCCGCCCGCCGCCCTGAGTCCCACGCCGACCCGGGTGGCCTGTGCGTGGCGGGCAGCGTTGCTGAGGAGCTCGCCCAGTGCGGCCATCACGTGGTCGGCGATCGGGGCGGGTACGTCGGTGTCGAGCAGTCCTTCCATGCTCAGCCGCGGCGGATGGCCGAGGGTGGTGGCCGCGTCACCGACGGCGCGGGCGGCCCGTGCCCGCAGGCCGGGTCCGCCCTCGCGGTCCTTGGTGCGCAGCCCGAAGATCGTCGATCGGATGATCTTGATGGTTTCGTCCAGGTCGTCGACCGCCCGGCCGACCCGTTCGGCGGCCCCCTCGTGCTCCACGAGACGGGCGGCGCTCTGTAACGTCATGCCGGTCGCGAACAGCCGCTGGATGGCCAGATCGTGCAGGTCCCGGGCGATCCGGTCGCGCTCCTCCAGCAGCGCTATCTGCTCCGCGTCCCGACGCCGCTCCGCGAGCTCCAGGGCG
>NZ_JBHYVA010000169.1:0-13451 GCF_042750055.1 Streptomyces sp. NPDC059456 | reverse complement strand
CGCGGCGCCCCGAATCGGTGCGGATTGGGTCCGGGCCACCCGAATGCCCGCCGCCCCCGCCGCCCGCCCCTGCCCGGAAAACCGCGTGCCGTCCGCCGGGACGCCTGGCAGGGTCACCCGGGTGAACCTGATCTTCCCGCCCCGCATCACCGACTCCGCCGCCCGGCTCCGGGACGCCGCCCGTGCGCGCGGGCTGGGCACCGTACGGCTGGAGTCCTTCGCCGTGCCCGACGGGCTGCGCGCCGCGCACCTGCACGCCGGGCCGGGGTTCGCGGACGCCGTGGCGCCCCGGCTGGGGATCGGGCTGCTGGAGGCCCCGGCGGACTGGCTGGCGCGGCTGCCGCGGGAGTTCACCGGCCGGGAGGTGCGGCTGGTCCCGATCCGCGAGGCCTACGGGCTGCGCCGGCCGGTCTTCGTGAAGTCGCCGAACGACAAGTCGATCCCGGCCCTCGTGTACGCGGACGGCTCCCGCCTGCCCGGCCCGGACGCGGTGGATCCGGAGACCGAGGTGCTGGTCAGCGATGTCACGCGGTTCACGGCCGAGTACCGGACGTACCTCCTCGACGGCGCCGTGCACACCGCGAGCCGGTACGCCGAGGACGGCCGGCTGAGCCTCGGTCCGGTGGCGCGCGAGGCGGTGGCCTTCGCCGGGCGGCTGCCGTTCGCCACCCTCCCGTCCGCGATCGTCGTCGACGTCGGGGTGTCGGACGGCCGCTGGTCGGTGATCGAGGCCAACGCCGCGTGGGCCAGCGGCACGTACCTGTGCGATCCGCAGCGCGCCCTCGACGTGGTCCTGCGCGCCGCCGCCCCGCGGGACTCCTTCGCGGACCGCGACCGGGGATTCCTGCGCTGACATGCGGGGGACGGAGCGCCCTGCGGCGTCCCGCCCCCCGCTGTCAGCCGGTGCCCGTGCCCGTCAGCTCTTGTCGGGGCGGTCCGTCACCCGCAGGGAGTTCAGCAGCGGCTTGCCGTAGCCCCCGTGCGCGACGAAGCGGACGTTGAGCACGCCGTCCGTGACCGTGACCGTGTACGTCCGGGTCAGGGCGGTGTACGTGCCCGCCTCGAGCGCGATGTCCAGCGAGGGCAGTACCTGCGTGCCCTCGGCCATCACGTCGAAAACCCGCTTGTTCGGCTTCGTCGACGACAGCTCCGCGAAGCCGAGCTCCACGGTGTAGGTGCCGTTCGGGACGTTGTCGAAGCGGTACTCGTACATGCCCTCGCGGGCGCCCCGGAACAGCTTCTGATCGGCCGTGCCGGCGATCGTCCGCCCGGTGGAGTGCGTCGAGGAGCTGCCCTGGTAGCCGTAGGAGCCGGCCGTGTACTTGCGGTCCGGGGACCAGCCGTCCCCGAGCGCGTCCGTGGCCGCGGAGTCGGAGCCCGCGTCCAGGGCCACCTGGTAGCGCGGGACCACGACCTTGACCGGGACGGTGAGGACCGGGCTGCGGCCGCTCACCGAACTGATCCGCAGGTTCGCCGTGAGGACCGAGCCGGCGGCCAGACCCGTGGTGTCGACGGCCAGGTTCACGGTGGCCTTGCCCCCGATCACCAGGTTTCCGGCGTCGGGGGTGGCCGTCAGCCAGGCGGCGTCCTCGGCCACGGTGAACCGCGAGTCGAGGCTGCCGGTGTTGGCGAGTTCGAGGGTGCGGGTGCGCTTCTGGCCCGCCGGGAGGACGAGTTCCAGGGCGGGCTGGGACGCGGTGACGCGCGCCGTCCGCAGGGACTGGTCCACGGCGGTGACGCCGCCCTGCTCCACGGTGAAGGCGTTGGTCACCCCCGTGTACATGTCGGCCAGGACCGTGTAGGAGTTGTTGCCGGCGCGGGCCTGCAGGAGGTAGCCGCCGTCCGCCCCGGTGGTGGCCGTGACGGCTTCGGCGCCGGAGCCGACGGTCACCGTGGCCCCCGCGACGCCCTTGCCGTCGTTCGCGTCGAGGATCCGGCCCGCGACCACGCCGCTCTTGGTGGTCCTGAAGGCGATGGCCAGCCCGTCGGTGATGCCGGCCTGGTTGAAGGAGTACGCGAAGGCGTCGGTCCCGGTCGCGTTCTCCACGCCGACGGTGGCCGAGGAGCCGCCCTTGATGCCGGTGCCGCCCGTCCCCTTGTAGGTGTAGACGACGGTGCCGTCCTCGCTGATCGCCGCCGAGAAGGAGAACTTGTCGCCCTGTGCCGACCAGTGGGCCACGTCGCGCCACTCGATGACGTACGTCCGGTGCGGGGCGGTGCCGGTGACGGCGGTGAAGACGCCCGAGCCGCTGCCGGCCGCGCCGACGACCAGGTCGTCCCAGAACGGGTACAGGGCCGCGTTGGGCGTGGCCGTGCTCGGGAGGTCACCGTTGATGTCGCCGGTGTTGTTGCCGCCGAAGCTGACCGTGCCGTTGGTCCCGATCCAGGCCTGCCCGTACGTCTTGCCGTACAGCGGCAGCGGGAAGGGGAGGTCGACGCGCTCGGTGGTGTTGTCGCCGGTCAGCGCGAGCTGCCGGTCCCCGGCCGCGTACGGGCGGCCGCCCGGGGTGGAGCAGGCGTAGCCGTATCCGTCGGTGCGCTCGGGCAGCGTGAGCGCGACCGTCGTGTCGCCGGCGACGGTGGTCCGGGCGCTGCCGCCGGTGACGCAGCGGGAGGAGTGCGCTGCCCGTACCTCGTACGTGCCGTGCGGCAGGGTGACCTCGAAGCGGCCCTGCTCGTCGGCGGTCGCGGTCACCGGGGTGTCCGCGACGGTGACGGTGGCGCCCGCGGCGGGTCCGGCGGCCGAGGTGACGGTGCCGGTGAGCTTGGCGGAGGGGGCCTGGGTGAGGGTGAAGTCGCCGGTGGCGGTGGCGTTCTCGGTCACCGTCGCCGTCGCCGTCTGCCGGTCGTAGCCGAATTTGGAGACCGTCAGCGTGTAGTCGCCGACGGACAGGGAGCGGAAGGTGTAGGTGCCGTCTGCCGCGGTCGTCGTCGTACGGCCGATCGGGCCGGCGGCGGTGACCGTGGCGCCGGCGACCGGCGCGCCGGCGGAGCGGACGGTGCCGGAGACGGAGCCGATGGCGCCGCGCGGGGCGCCCGAGACGGCGGCGAACGCGTCGAGCTTGCCCTCGCCGAACACGTTGTTGTCGGCGGCGGTGCCGCCGCACTGGCCGTTGTCGGTGTCCTGGGCGGTGCCGTCCAGCAGCTGCTCGGTCTGTGCGATGTCGCCTTCGAGGGCGGGTGCGGCGGACCAGAGCAGGGCCACGGTGGCCGCGGTGTGCGGCGAGGCCATGGAAGTGCCGGAGAAGGCCTCGTACCCGCCGCCGGGGACGGAGGAGCGCACGTTCACGCCGGGGGCGGCGATGTTCGGCTTGACGATGCCGCCGGGGCCCGCGCCGCGCGAGGAGAACGACGCGATCGCGCCGTTGATGTCGAAGGCGCCGGAGCTGTAGGAGCTCGCGTAGTCGCCGGGCGATCCGCTGGTGGCGCAGCCGGGACCGGAGTTCCCGTTGGAGAAGGCGGGGAAGATGCCGGCCGCGCGCCAGGTGTCGACGATCTGCCGGTACCAGTCGTCGTGCGTGGCGCTGCCCCAGGAGTTGTTGACGACGTGCGGGGCCAGGTCGGGGCGCGGGTTGTGGCCGGCGAGGTCGGTCGGGGCGACGATCCACTGGCCGGCGGCGAGGAGGGAGGCCTCGGAGCAGGAGTTGCTCTCGCAGCCCTTGGCGGCGATCCACTTGGCCCCGGGGGCCACGCCGGTCTTGTTGGCGCCGCCGTCGTCGCCGACCATGGTGCCCATGGTGTGGGTGCCGTGGTCGTTGTTGTCGCAGGGGGCCGCGGTGGGGCAGACGCCGGCCGGATCGAACCAGTTGTAGTTGTGGTCGTACGACCCGTCCGCGTTCTTGCCGCGGTACTGGCCGTTCACGGCCGGGTGCGTGTAGTCGACGCCGCTGTCGATGTTGGCGACGACGATGCCCTCGCCGCGCACGCCGAGCTGGTCCCAGACCTGCGGGGCCTTGATGCGGTCGATGTTCCACTCGACGGCGTCGGCGGCGGCCTTCTCCCGCTTGCCCTCGGCGGGCTTGGGGAGGGTGACCTTGTCGTCGGCGTCGATCCGGGCGACCTCGGGGCGCTGCGCGAGCGTCCCGGCGAGTTTCTGGCTGCCGACGACGCGGACGGCGTTCACGATCCAGTACGAGGTGTACTCGGCCTTGGCGCCGTCCAGGGTCTTGATCACCTCGGCCTGGCTGCGCGCGGCGTGTTCCCGCTTGGTCCGCAGAACCGTTTCTGCCTTCGCCGTGCGGGTCTTCTGCCGATCCGCCGCCGTGAGGTCGGCGGTGCTGTCCAGGTAGACCCAGAAGACGGCTTTGGCGGAGTCGTCGAGCTGGGCGCGGAGCTTCGGCTCGATCTTGCGCTCGGCCGCTCCGGGCGCGGGGCCGGGGTCCGGCGCCGCCGCTGCGACCCCCGCTCCGATGGGCAGGAGCAGGGCCGTGGTGAGAGCGGCGAGCGCCGCGCGTAAGGATCGTCGCCTGTTGCGTTGGGCCACGTGTGGTCCTCCTCGGACGCCGTGTGCAGGTTGTGCGGGAAGGGCGTGCGTGACGTGCGCGGTCATGGTGAAGGAGGGGTCATGCACATTACAAGAGGGCCTAATGCGCCGTATTCTGCCGCGCCCGGGTGGCCCTTCCCGGCACGGCGGGCCAGCCTGAAGGCATGACCGATCCGGCGCAGGGGACCACGGCGGGCGTACCGGCCGGTCCCGGTGTCGCGCTCGCGTCCGCCCGGGGCCGGTGGATCGTGCTGGCCACCGTGCTCGGGTCGAGCATGGCCCTGCTCGACTCCACCGTCGTCAACGTCGCCCTGCCCACCATCGGGGAGGACCTCGGCGCCGATCTGGCCGTGCTCCAGTGGACGGTCAACGCGTACCTGGTCACCCTGGCCGGGCTGATCCTCGTCGGCGGCGCCCTCGGCGACCGGTTCGGGCGGCGGCGGATCTTCGTCCTCGGGGTGGTGTGGTTCGCCGCCGCCTCGCTGCTGTGCGGGATCGCGCCGAACGCGGGGGTCCTGGTGGCCGCGCGGGCGCTCCAGGGGATCGGCGGGGCCCTGCTGACACCGGGTTCGCTGGCGCTGATCCAGGGCTCGATCGCGGCCGGGGACCGGGCCCGGGCCGTGGGCCTGTGGTCGGGGTTCGGCGGCGTGGGCGCGGCCGTGGGGCCGTTCCTGGGGGGCTGGCTGGTGGACGGGCCCGGCTGGCGCTGGGTGTTCCTGCTGAACGTGCCGGTGGCGGCGGTGTGCGCGCCCGTCGCCCTGCGGCACGTACCCGAATCGCGCGATCCGCAGGCGCACGGGCGGTTCGACGTGCTCGGCGCCGCCCTGGGCGCCGCGGCCCTCGCCCTGCTGACGTACGCATTGATCGAGGCGCGGTCCGGGTCCCCGCTGGTGATCGCCTCGGCGGTCGGGGGCGTGCTGCTGTCCGCCGCGTTCGTGTACGTGGAGCGGCACCGGGCCGACCCGATGATGCCGCCCGACATCTTCGCCTCCCGGCAGTTCACCGCCGTCAACCTGGTGACCCTGTTCGTGTACGCGGCCTTCAGCGGGTTCTTCTTCCTCGTCGTGCTCCAGCTCCAGGTGGTCTCCGGCTACTCGGCGATGGCCGCGGGCGCCGCCCTGCTGCCGACGACCGCGCTGATGCTGCTGCTGTCGGCCCGGTCGGGGGCGCTCGGGGAGCGGATCGGGCCGCGGATCCCGCTGACGGTGGGGCCGCTGCTGTGCGCGGCGGGGATGCTGCTGATGCTGCGGGTGGGCCCGGACGCCTCGTACGTACGGGACGTGCTGCCGGCGCTCGTCGTGATGGGCATGGGCATGGTGGCCCTGGTGGCGCCGCTGACGGCGACCGTGCTGTCCTCGGTGGACCCCGGCCGGGCGGGCCTGGCCAGCGGCATCAACAACGCGGCCGCGCGGGCGGCCGGCCTGCTGGCCGTGGCGGCGCTGCCGCTGCTGGCCGGCATGGGGCCGGACGCCTACCGCTCGGCGTCCGAGTTCGACGCCGCCTTCGGGCGGGCGATGCTGTGGTGCACGGGACTGCTGCTGGTGGGCGCCGCCGTGGCCTGGGCGACCGTACGCACCCCCGTGCCCGGGGCGGGCTGCCACCCGCAGTGCCACACGTACTGCGCGACGACCTCCCCGCCGCTCGAACCCGAGCGGACGGCGGAGCCGTGACCACCGCGCCATGTGCTGGAACGCCACGGCCGATCTGACGGCCGGTGCGGTCGTCACCGCCGTCGGGGTCCTGTGCGTGGCGCGCGTACGACGGGCCCGCGACCTGCCCGTCGCCGCCCTGCCGTTGCTGCTCGGCGTCCACCAGCTGGTGGAGGCCGCCGTGTGGCGCGCGGGCGGCGGCTGCGGCCCGGCCACCACCGCCTGGGTGGTGATCGCGCTGCCGGTGCTGCCGGTGTGGGTGCCGTTCGGGGTCCTGCTCGCGGCCGCCGCGGCGGACCGGCCCGGGCTGTGGGCACCGGCGGCCGTGGGCGTCGCCACCGCCGCGGTGCTCTCGTACGCCCTCGCGACGCGGCCGGCCGTCGCCGAGATCAGGGGCCACACCCTGGGCTACGGCGTGAAGGTTCCGTGGACGCCGCTCGTCCTGGCGGGCTACTTCTTCGCCACCCTGGGCGCCCTCCTGCTGTCCGGCGACCGGCGGCTGCGCGTGCTCGGCGCGGTGCTCGCCGCCGGGGCATTGGCCTGCTCAGCGCTGTGGCGGCTGGAATTCGCCTCCACCTGGTGCGCCTTCGCGGCGGTCGCGTCCCTGCTGGTGCTGGGGTGGGTCCGGCGCCCGGGCACCGGCGCCCCTGTGACGTGACAGGCCGAAAGTTACCTAGACGTATGTAGTGACTTCCCATGCGCCCGGCAGTAGAACTCGTTCCCATTCCACCAAGAGTGAGGAACGTCACATGGGTGACAACGCCCTGCACGGAAAAGGCAGCAAGGGAATTTCACGCCGTGGATTCATAGCAAGAACAAGTTCCATTCTCGGGGCTTCGGCCCTTGCCGGTCAGATCACCCCGGCCCACGCGCGGGCCGTGGCCGCGGTGGCGGCCGGCGCCGGCCCCGTCGACGACGGCGCGCACGTGCCGGCGCTGGTGATCGGCACCGGCTACGGAGGGTCGGTGGCCGCCCTGCGGCTGGCCCAGGCCGGGGTCGACGTCCACATGATCGAAATGGGCATGGCCTGGGACACCCCGGGCCCCGACGGCAAGATCTTCTGCAATACGACCAGCCCCGACCAGCGCTCGTACTGGCTGCGGACCAAGACCAAGCAGCCCCTGAGCAACTTCCTCGGCTTCCCGATCGACAGGGACATCCCCCGCTACACCGGGATCCTGGACGCCGAGGAGATGGGCGGCATCATCGTCTACCAGGGCCGCGGCGTCGGCGGCGGCTCACTGGTCAACGGCGGTATGGCGGTCACCCCCAAGCGCTCCAACTTCGGGGCCATCCTCCCGTCGGTGGACGCCGAGGAGATGTACAGCACCTACTACCCGCGGGCCAACGCCGGGCTCGGGGTCGGTCTGGTCGACCCGGCCTGGTTCGACACGGTCGACTGCTACCAGTTCGCCCGCGTCGGCCGCAAGCACGCCCAGCGCTCCGGGTTCCCCTTCGTCTTCGTCCCCGACGTGTACGACTGGGACTACATGAAGCAGGAGGCGGCCGGGACCGTCCCCAAGTCCGCGGTGGCCGGGGAGATCCTCTACGGCAACAACCACGGCAAGAAGTCGCTGCAGAAGACCTACCTCGCCCAGGCCGCGGCGACCGGCAGGGTCACCATCTCCGCGCTGCACAAGGTCACTTCCGTCTCCCCCGCGGCCGGCGGCGGCTACACCGTCGTCATCGACCAGATCAACACCACGGGCGACACGACCGCCACGAAGACCGTCGTCGCCGACAAGGTGTTCTTCGCGGCCGGCAGCGTCGGCACCAGCAAACTGCTCGTGAGGCTCAAGGCCACCGGCAGGCTCCCCGCCCTGAACGGCGAGATCGGCAAGGGCTGGGGCGACAACGGCAACGTCATGTGCGGCCGGGCCAACCACCTGTGGGACCCGACCGGCAAGGTCCAGGCGTCCATCCCGTGCGGCGGCATCGACAACTGGGACGCGGGCGGGGCCTTCGCCGAGGTGGCGCCGCTGCCGACCGGGATCGAGACGTACGCCTCGTTCTACCTGTCGATCACCAAGAACCCGAACCGCGCCGAGTTCACGTACGACGCGGCGTCCGCAACCGTCGAGCTGAACTGGCAGACGGCGTGGAAGCAGCCGTCCATCGACATGGCCAAGAGCATCTTCGACAAGATCAATTCCAAGGAGGGGACGATCTACCGGACGGACCTGTTCGGCACGAACAAGATCTGGGGCGACCACCTCACCTACCACCCGCTGGGCGGTGCGGTCCTGAACAAGGCCACCGACAACTACGGCCGCCTGCACGGCTACACGGGCCTGTACGTGATCGACGGCGCGCTGATCCCCGGCAACACCAGCGTCAACCCGTTCGTCACCATCACGGCGCTCGCCGAGCGCAACATCGAGAAGATCATCGCCACCGACCTGTAGGCGATCCGTACGCACCCGGGGCCGTCGGACGCACCGACCGGCCCCGGACCCGTTGCCGCTCCCGGCCCCCTCAGGGGCCCGGCAGTACGCACACGCTGTCGAGCCCGAGCACGTGGTTGAGCCGGCCGAAGGCCAGCCAGGACCCGATGCTCATCGTGAGCTCCACGATCTCCAGCTGGCTGTAGTGCGCGGTCATCCGCTCCCAGAACTCCTCGTCGAGGTTGTGGTGGTCGAGCGTGTAGCGCTCCGCGTACTCCGCGGCGAGCCGGGTCCGTACGTCGAACCGGTCCGTGGTGCGCCACTCGGTGACGGCGTCGGAGAACTCCTCCTCGACCTTCTCCCCGTCGCGCTCGGTCCGCCAGTCGAGGCAGAACACGCACCCGTTGATCTGCGCGACGCGCAGCCGGGCGGCCTCGAACTCGCGCAGCCCCAGGGTGGTGTGGGCGTACACCGACAGGGAGAAGTTCGCGGCGGCCATCCCGATCCCGGGGACCATGTCGCCCCACACGTACTCGATCGGGTGCTGGCCTTCGGGTATGTCGATCCTCATGGCTTCTTCCTTCCGAGCTTGCCGGTGGCGGGACGCAGGGGGACGTCGAGGGCGTCGTAGAGGCCCGGTTCGGCCTCCACCAGCCAGTCGATGGCGCCGACCAGGCGGCCGACGGCGGTGGCGTTCCCGCCGGCCGAGCGGTTGTCGCCCTCGTCGGTGGCCTCGACGGTGACCTCGATGTGCGGGCGGCCCTCGATGATCACCCGGTGGGCGCCGTCGCCGCCGTCGGGGGGCGACGGCCAGTCGGGGGCGCAGGAGGCGTGGATGCGCGTGACGTGCTCGATGACGATGCGGGGTTCGCCCTCGACGATGCCCTGCACCTCGAAGCGGATGGCGCCCTGCGTACCGGCCTCGAACTCGCCCATCGAGCGGGTGGTCACGGTGGCGTCGAGGGCACGGCGGTCCACGCTCTCGCGGATCTCGTCGAGTTCGACGCCCAGCGCCCGGGCCATCATGCGGATCTGCCCGCCCCACACCATGGTCGGGACGGAGGGCATGAGCATCATCGGCTCGAAGTCCATCGGCCGGCCCATGCCGACGAGGAAGCGGACGGAGTGCGGCTGGTCGTAGGTGGAGTAGTCGAATATCTCCTGGCAGCGGATGGCGTCGATGGTGGTGCCGAGTCCGCTGAGCAGGAGCGGGAGTACGTCGTTGCCCCAGCCGGGGTCGACGCCGGAGGCGAACAGGGAGCCGCCGCCCTCCGCGATGGCGGCCGTCACCGGATCGCGGAACTCGGGCGGGGCGCTGCGGTGGTCGTACAGCGGGTAGAGGGCGGGGCTGACGACGACCGCGCCGGCCCGGACGGCCCGGGTGATGTCGGCGAGGGCGTCGTCGGGGCGGGTGTCGCCGGAGGCCGCGTAGACGACGGCCTGCGGGCCTGCGGCGAGGACCGCCTCGACGTCGTCGGTGGCCACGACCCCGGTGTCGTGGTCGAGTTCACCGAGCCGGCCCGCGTCGCGGCCGATTTTGGCGGGATCGTGGACGATGACGGCGGCCAGTTTCAGCGCCGGATGGGCCTCTACGGCACGGATGGCCAAACGGCCGACGTTGCCGGTACCCCAGACAACCGTGGAAATCATGCGCGGAGGGTAGCGACAGGACCTGCACGTTTCCAGAGCCGCGGGACCGGCGTTCGTTACTGGTTCTGGCCGCCCAGGACGAACAGGAGGTAGACGAAGAAGGCGAAGAGGTGGCCGACGAACAAGTAGGCGATCAGCCGGATCAGCAGGCCGCGCGGGAACTTGGACTGAAGCTTCATGGTGGGGCTCCTGGGCTAGGGGTGTGCGGGCGCGCCGGCGGCACCGCCGCCGCCGAGGCACAGTCCGGCGAGGCTGCTCTGCAGCAGGGTGTGGACGAACAGCAGGTCGGCTCCGCCGGCGGTGGCGGCGCCGATCCGGTGCGGGGTGAGCGAGTCGAAGTGCGCGCTGTCGCCGGGTTCCAGCAGGTACTCGGCCTCGGCCAGGTGCAGCCGCAGCCGGCCCTTGAGGACGTACAGCCATTCCTCGCCGGGGTGGGCGCGGACCAGCTCGCCCTGGCTCCGGCCGTGCGGCACGTGCACGCGCAGCGCCTGCATGCCGCGGCCGGAGCCGCCGGCCTGCCAGTACGTCCACCCGTCGGCCTCGCGGGCACCCGGACCGCCGGCCCGTACGATGGGATCGGCGACGGCGGGGGTCTCGCCGAGCAGTTCCGAGACCGTCGTACCGTAGGTGCGGGCGAGTCCGAGCAGCAGCGGCAGCGAGGGCTGGCGCCGCCCGGTCTCCAGCCGGGACAGGTGCGCCGGCGAGAGCCTGGCCCGCGCGGCGGCGGCCTCCAGGGTGAGCCCGGCGCGTCGCCGCAGCTCACGCAGCTGTGGCGCCACGGAGGGCAGCTCGTCGGCGCCGGCGTCGGGGCCGACCGCTTCGTCGGGGCCTTCGGGGCCGGGGGCGGGACCGGATGTCATGCTCCGATTGAGCCAGAATCCTGCCTCCGTGGCAATTTCCCTTGCCTCTGAGGCAAAAGCGCGCCGCGGCCGGGTCCTGTCCCTAGTCGGTCCGGTGTGCGGCGAGCACCGTTTCCACCGTGTCCGCCTCGTCCGCGCTCTTGTCGGGGCGGTACCGCAGGACGCGCGCGAAGCGCAGGGCGACGCCGGCCGGGTAGCGGGGGGAGCGCTGCAGGCCGTCGTACGCGATCTCCACGACGAGTTCGGGCCGTACCCGCACGGTGAAGCCGTCGTCCTCCACCGCCAGCTCCCGCAGCCGTTCGCTCTGCCAGCGCAGCACGTCGTCGGTGAGCCCCTTGAAGGTCTTGCCGAGCATGGCGTACGAGCCGTCGGCGGCCCGCGCCCCCAGGTGCAGGTTCGACAGCAGTCCGGTGCGCCGGCCGTGGCCCCGTTCCACGGCGAGCACCACCAGGTCGAGGGTGTGCACCGGTTTCACCTTGAGCCAGTGTCTGCCGCGCCGCCCGGCCGCGTAGGCGGAGTCCAGCGATTTGACCATCACGCCCTCGTGGCCGCGCCGCAGGGTCTCGGCCCAGAACTCCTCGGCCTCGGCCGCGGCCTCCTGGCCCGACGGGTCCTCGACGACGAGCCGGCGGACCCGCCAATCCTCGGGCACGAGGGCGGCGAGCGCCGCGTACCGCTCGCGCACCGGCAGGTCGAGGAGCACCTCGTCCCCCGCCGCCAGGACGTCGAAGAAGTACGGGACGACGGGCAGCATCCTGCGGGCGGTCTCGACGTCGGTCCGGGATCCGACGCGGCTCGCGACCTCCTGGAACGGCACCGGCCGGCCGTCCGGCGCCTGCCCGATCACCTCGCCGTCGAGGATGAACCGCTCCCCCGGCAGCGTCCGCGCCCGCTGCGCCACCTCCGGCAGCCGGTCGGTGATCTCGTCCAGGGACCGCGTGTACACCCGTACGTCGTCCCCGTCGCGGTGCACCTGCACCCGGATCCCGTCGAGTTTCTCCTCCACGGCGCAGGGCCCGAGCGCGGCCAGGGCCTCGGCCACGGACTTCGCGGTGTTCGCCAGCATCGGCTGCACGGGCCGCCCGACGCGCAGGGTGACCCCGCGCAGCGCCGCCGCACCGTCGGCCAGTACCGCGGCGGCCACCCGGGCCAGTGAGCCGTCGAGCATCGCGGCCCGGCGCAGCGCGGCGGCGGGCACCCCGGCGGCCGCGGCGGCCCCGTCCAGGGCGACCGCGTCGAGGGCGCCCTGACGGACCTCCCCGGAGAGCAGGCTGCGCAGGAACCGCTGCTCCGGCGCGGTGGCCGCACCGAGCAGGGAGTCGAGGATCCGGTGCCGTTCGGCCTGGGCGCCCGTGCCCCGGGCGGCGGCGAACTCCGTCACCGCCGCGTCGACCGCGGTGACGGTCAGGGCGGGCGCGGCGGCGGGTTCGACCTCGCGGGCGAGCGCGCGCCGGCCGATGCCCGGCCGGCCCTGCGGCAGGCGCCCGGAGAGGTAGGAGATGACCAGTGCGGCCTCCTGCGGCGGTGCGGCGGCGAACAGCTCCGCGAGCAGGGCGGTCTTGTGCGAGCGGGCGGAGGTCCCGGCGACCTCCCGGGACACGCGCGCGACCTCGGCGAGCAGCATGCCGTCATCCTCCCGCCGCCCGGCGTACGGCGCAGGTCGGGCCCGTGTACCGCGGGTGCGGTATGCCGGGCCGGCCGGGTACTCCCTGCGGAGGTGGACGGTTCCGCCCGGGGGCGCTCAGGGCGCGGGCGCCCGGCGTCTAGGGTTTCGGTATGAAGCTCCCACTGCCGAAGCCCCGGCTGCCCCGGCGGCGCCGGACCCGCCTGCTCGCGGGGGCCGCCGCGCTCGCCGTCGTCGCGGGGGCCGGGACGTGGACCGCCGCCGCGTCCGGCGGGGCCCCCGCCGTGCACCGCCTGGACCGTGTCGTGGAGATGCCCGGCGCCGGCATCGACACCTCGTACTTCACGGCGGGCGGCGCGGGCAGGCGCCCCGCCGTGCTCCTCGCGCACGGTTTCGGCGGCAGCAAGGACGACGTCCGCGCCCAGGCCGAGCGGCTGGCCCGCGACGGGTACGCCGTGCTGACCTGGTCGGCGCGCGGCTTCGGGCGTTCGGGCGGGCAGATCGGGCTGAACGACCCCGAGTACGAGGTCAAGGACGTGTCGCGGCTCGTCGACTGGCTCGCGCAACGGCCCGAAGTGCGGCTCGACCAGGACGGCGACCCGCGCGTCGGCGTCGCGGGCGCCTCGTACGGCGGGGCGGTCTCGCTGCTCGCCGCCGGGTACGACCCGCGGATCGACGCGATCGCCCCGCAGATCACGTACTGGAACCTCGCGGACTCGCTCTTCCCGCAGGGGGTGTTCAAGAAGCTGTGGGCGGGACTGTTCTTCACGACCGGATCGGCCGACGGGATGCAGCCGGGGC
>NZ_JBHYVA010000168.1:6243-13538 GCF_042750055.1 Streptomyces sp. NPDC059456 | reverse complement strand
CCCCGCCGCCGCCCGCGGGGGGGGGTGCGTGCCCTCACCCTATGCGCCCCCCCACCCGCGTTCGCGCATGTACCACCAGTCCCAAGGGGCCCGCGGGGCCCTGAGACCCACACGAGGAGTGCCATGTCCGGCTCTCGTCACACCACACCCGGCCCGCGCCGCGGGCCGGATCCCGACGCGGATCCCGAACCCGAACCCGAACCCGAACCGGAGCCCGATCCCGATCCCGGTCCCGGACCCGGTCCTTCGGACGGGTACCTGATCCGGCGGCTCAGGGCGGCCTACGCGGCCGGCGGCGGCGATCCGGCCGTCTGCGAATTCCTCTACCGGCGGCACCGTGCCGCCGCTTTTGCATGTGCGCGCCGTTGCTGCCGGGGCCCGCACGACGCCGAGGACCTCGTCTCGGAGGCGTTCATCCGCACCCTCCAGGCGGTCCGCTCCGGCGCCGGGCCCCGGGAGGAGTGGCGCCCGTACCTCCTGTCGGTGGTCCGCCACACGGCGGTCGAGTGGCGGGCCGGCGCCCGCCGGACCGTTCTGACGCCCGACGTCGAAGCCTGGTGCCGGCCCGGTCCCGACGGGGACGATCCGCAGCGCCGGCTGCTGGCCGGCGAGGACCGCCGGCTCATCGCCCGCTCCTTCCAGGGCCTGCCCGAACGCTGGAAGGCCGTCCTGTGGCACACCCTGGTCGAGGACGACTGCCCCCACTCCATCCCGCTGCTGCTCGGGATCACCCCGAGCGCCGTGACCTCGCTGGCCTTCCGGGCCCGCGAGGGGCTGCGCGAGGCGTACCTGCGCGCCCACCTGGACGCGGCCGCCGACGACGGGTGCCGCCACTACGGCAGCGTGCTCGGCGCGGCGGTCCGCCGCCGCGGGGCTCCCCGAGGCCGCGGTCTCGCCCGCCATCTGGCGGGGTGCCGCTCCTGTTCCCGCGCGTACGCCGAACTGCTGGACCTCAATGCCGCGTTGCGGGCCGGAGCGTCCGCGGTCCCGGCCGGCCGGTAGCAGGGGGCGGCCCCGGTCCCCCCGCTCCGACTGGGCGGGGAGGGGACCGGGGCCGCTTCCGTATGTATGGGGGAGGGGTAGGGGGCCAGGGGGGCCGGGGCCTGTGGGGCCGGGGGTTACAGGCCGTTCACGCGGGCCATGCGGCCCACGCCGAGCGGCCGGAAGTCGTTGGCGGCGGCGCGCACCTTGCGGGTCACCCGCGCGTTCTGGCGGCGGACCTGGGCCATCAGGCGGCGGCTGCGCAGGGCCATTTCGAGCTCGAAGCGGGTACGGGGGTCCCGCAGTCCGGGGCCGAAGAGCTTCTCCAGCTGCCGCATGCGGTAGCGCACGGTCTGGGGGTGCACGCTCAGCGCCTTTGCGGCCTCGGGTGCGCCCCCGCCTTCGAGCCAGGCCAGAAGGGTCACTTCGAGCCTTTCGCTCTGGCGCGGTGTCAGGTTGGCCAGGGGCCGCAGCCAGCGTGCGGCCAGTGCGTGAGCCAGGGGCTCGTCCTGGAGCAGCATGAGGGTCGACAGGTGGTCGTCGACGAAGAGGGCCCGTGCCTCCAGTCCGGGGCGGTTGGGGGTCAGGGACAGCAGCCGCAGGGCCCACCGCAGGGAGGATGCGGTGTCGCGGGGGGCGACGGGGTGGCCCACGGCGGCGAACCGTCCGCGGAGCAGCGCTTCGAGGGAGGTGCGGGTCTCCGGGTCGGGGTTGGGGACCAGCAGGCAGGGCTGGCCGCCGACCATGCCGGCGAGTCCGTCGTCCAGGGCGGCCGCGAGCTGCTGGGTCTCGCCCGGCGTGGCCAGGGCGATGGCGCGTATCTCGGCCGGGAGGGGCCAGCCGGCCGCCGCGGCGAGTTCGGAGAGGGCGATTTCAGCCATGGGCATGTCACTCGTAAGCGCGGAGAACAGCTCGCGCCGGGCCCGCTCGGAGCGTGTCCCGAGTCCCTCCCGGGGGACCACCGTCAGAGCGGCCAGCTGCCTGCGGCGGGGGTCCCGGAGCCGGGGCGGCGGGCCCCGGTGCTCTTCCTCCTCTTCTTCCGTCTCGGCCGCGTAGGCGTGGTCCTCCTCCTCGGCCGCGTAGTCGTCCTCGTCCTCGTCCCCTTCTTCCTCCGGGCGGTCCTGCTCGTCCCGGAGGGGGGCGGGGTCGGATCCGGATTGCGGGTCCGCGGCCCTGGCCTGCGTCTGCGGCGCGGGCTCGCGGTACCCGAGGGCGGTCAGCAGGGCCACTTCGAGCCTCTGTCTGACGACCTCCTCGTCAAGGTCGTCGACCAGGGCGGAGAACCCGGGGAGCTCCTCCCTCAGCTCCTCCACCATTCCCGCGCTCAGCGCAGGCAGTTCCCTTCGCAGGACCCGGGTCCATTCGCCTCGGGGACGGGCCCAGATGCGGTTCAGAAGTTCGCACATTGTTACCTCGTTCATGCCGGGGTACGGCCTGCCCCGTGGGAGGGTGACAAGCCTGTCGAGGCAGTCCTCCTCCCCCCTCTGCGCCTGTGCGGACGGGGGAGTCGAGCACCTCGTACACCCTCCAGGAGAGTGCCATCCACTTGCAGTCCCGCGACTTTGCCTCAACTTTGCCGTCGGGGAGGTGTGGTGGCGGACAAAGCGTCTCGGGGGTGCCACCGCACCGGTTGGAAGGGAATCTTCCGCGGACCTCCGGTGTGACGATGCCACGCGCACGAGAACTTGTCACGATTAGATAAATACTGTGGAGGCCTTGCGAACCTCCACGATGCTTCTGCACTCCGGCCCCCGCTCCCGGTCGGTGAGATCAGAGACCTCATCTCCCGCCCACCGCGGAGCAGTTCCGTCGACTACCCCGGGCGCCGAGTGCGCGGTGGAGTGCCTCGGGCCTGGGCGTATGGGAGAACTAAATGCCCCTGTACCAAGCCCGTACGCCCCGCTCACACCGGGCCAACAGCACAAGACGCCATGCCGGCGTCGCCACTGCCGCGGCAGCCGGCCGGCGGGCGGTCCGCAGGCCGCCCCTGCTGGCCCCCGCGGGAGGCGTACGTCCCGCCACGCTCGTCGTGGCCGCCTTCACCGCCCTGCTCTTCCTGGCCGTGGCGGCCTGGGTGGGCGCCTTCAGCCATTTTGCGGAGTTCCTCGACTTCGGGGCGGGCGTCCTCTCGCTCGTCTGCCTCACCTCTGCCGTCCTGTGGGGCCTCGCGGCCACGGACCGCAAGGTGCTGACCTCCGGGTACCGGCTCGTCGCCCAGGGCGCGCACCGCGGCCTCGCCGTCGCGGGGCTGGGCTTCCTCGCCCTGCACATATGGATCAAGGTCACGGAGGCGCACACCAGCGCCTCCGCCGCGCTCCTGCCGTTCACCGACCGGGACAAGCCGGTCCTCGTCGGCCTGGGCACGATCGCCGGATACCTCTTCGTCTCCGTCGCGGTCTCCGGTGCGGTCCGCAGCGCCTTCGCCACCAAGGGGCGCTCCCTGTGGTGGCGGGCCCTGCACGTGGGTGCCTACCCCGCGTGGGGTGCGTCCCTGGTGCACGGGCTGAAGGCCGGCCGGGCCGCCAACGACTGGGTGACGGTGTCGTACGCGCTCTGCCTGATCGGGGTCGCCGGCCTGCTGGCCGTCCGCCTCCGGGCCAGGCTCCTGGCGGCGCCCGCCCGTCCGGTGGCCCCCCAGTCGTCCACCCCCCAGACGAAGCCCCGCCCCAAGGAGGCGCCCCAGCGGTTCCTGCGGCAGCCCGCCGAGTGGGCCGCCGAACGGCTGACGACGCGTCTGGCGCGCCAGACGGGCCGCCGCCCGGCCGGACAGCAGCCCGAGCAGCCCGCCGCACCCGCGGGGGCCGGCTTCGTTCCGTCGCCCCGGCAGGCACTGGACCCCACGACCGAGGTCCTCCCGCAGTACGGTGCGCCGTCGTACGCGCCGTCGTACGGCGCCGACACGTACGGAGCCGATGCGTACGGCACCGGCTCGTACGAGACGGTGGTCGTTCCCAGTGGCCTCGGGGCCGGACCCGGCACGGACCGGTTCGGTGGCTCGTACGACGGGATGCGGGGACGTCAGTGACCTCGATCGTCGATCCCGCCCTCGGGTGCGTCGGACAGCCCAGGCTGCTGGCCGGACTCGACGTGCTGCCGCGGCTCGACCGTGCCAACCACCTGGTGGTGCACGGTCCGCTGCCGCAGTACAACCAGGACGAACTCGTGGAGCTCGCCGAGGGCATCGACCTGAAGGGCCGCGGGGGAGCGGGTTTCCCGTTCGCCCGCAAGCTCAAGGCGGTGATCCGCTCCGCCCGGACCAAGGAGGGGCGGAGCGCGGTCGTCGTGAACGGCACCGAGGGTGAACCGAGCTGCCTCAAGGACGCCGCCGTACTGCTGCACGCCCCGCACCTGGTGCTCGACGGCGCTCTGCTGGCGGCCGACGCGATCGGCGCCGAAGAGATCGCCATCGGCGTGACCAGGGACGACGTGGAGCAGTCCTTGCGGGCCGCCGTCGCCGAGCGCGGCGCGGCCGGCAGCCGCGTGCGCGTCGGCAGGCTCCCCGAACGCTTCGTCAGCGGAGAGGGAACCTCCCTCGTGAACGGCCTCAACGGGGGGGCCGCCGTTCCGAACGGACAGAAGGTCCGGACCAGTGAACGGGGACTGAGCGGGCTGCCGACCCTGCTGTCCAACACCGAGACGTACGCCCAGCTCGCCGTCGCGGCCCGGCTCGGCGCTGCGGGATTCCGCTCGGTCGGCCTGGAGAGCGAGCCGGGCACCGTCATGCTGACGATCAGCGGTTCGACGGTCGTGGAGGCGCCGCTCGGGACGTCCCTGGCGTACGTCCTGGAACTGTGCGGCTCGTCCCCCGGCCAGGGCGTCCTGGTCGGCGGGTACCACGGCAAATGGCTGACGCCGGCGGCGGCGCGGACGGCGCTGCTCTCCCGGGAATCCCTGACCGCCTACAAGGCCACGCTGGGGGCGGGCGCGATCCTGCCGCTGCCCGAGGACACCTGCCCGGCGGGCGAAGTGGCCCGCGTGATGCGCTGGATGGCGGACGAGACCGCCGGCCAGTGCGGCCCCTGCGTCAGGGGACTGCCCTCGCTCGCCGACGCCGTGGACGCCCTGGTGGCCGGAGGAGGCCGGCCCGCCCTGGAGGCGGTCGAGGCGCGGATGCGGGGCGTGCTGCGCCGCGGTGCGTGCAGTCATCCCGACGGCACCTCGGCGTTCATGGCCTCCGCGCTCGCCGTCTTCCCCGAGGAGATGCGCGACCACGCCCTCGGCAGCGGCTGCGGCCGCCGTGTGCTCGGGGCGCTGCCCCTGCCCGAGGACGAGAACCCCGAGAAGCTCGTCGTGGACTGGACGCTGTGCAAGGGCCACGGGCTCTGCGTGGACGTACTGCCCGACGTGGTGCGGCTGGACCGGGACGGCTACCCGGCCGAGGCCGTCATGTCGGTCCCCGGGAGGCTGCGGCCGAAGGCGCTCCGCGCGGTGCGGCGCTGCCCCGCGCTCGCGCTGCGCATCCAGGAATGAGCCCGCGGTAAGCGGCTGCCGGCAACGGAGTTCAACCGTTAGCGTGATCTGACAAATTCCCGCTCATTCGAATTCGGTGAACCTGCCAGGCCTTATGAATAAGGCAGTAGACCAACCCCCCGGGTTCAACCCGAAGGAGTGATCGTGAACAAGAAGCGTGGTATTGCAACTGTTGGATCGGTGACTGCGGTTCTGTTGCTGGCAGTCGGATGCGGAAGCAGCGAAAATGGCGCGCGCAACGCGAATTCCGTACAGCCGGCAGGTGCCGGAAAGGCCCTCGGGGGCGCATACGACACGGGCTACGGGGCGGGCGGCTACGGGGCGGGCGGTGCGGCCCCCGCCGCCGGCTCCGGATCGGGCTCCGACGTCGGCTCGGGCTCCGACAAGGGCGGCCCGGCGGGCCAGCTGGCCGTACGCGACATCGCGAGCGTCGGCAGCGTGGTCACCGACAGCGCCGGAATGGCCCTCTACCGCTTCGACAAGGACACGCCCCAGCCGCCCAAGTCCAACTGTGAAGGGGATTGCGCCGTGACCTGGCCGGCGGTCCCGGCGGACGACGCGTCGGCCGCCGCCGGCATAGACGCCTCCCTCCTCGGCTCGGTGGCGCGGGCGGACGGCAGCAAGCAGCTGACCCTCGCCGGCTGGCCGGTGTACCGCTACGCCAAGGACACCAAGGCCGGCGAGGCGAAGGGCGAGGGCGTCGGCGGCACCTGGCACGCACTGGCGCCGGACGGCAAGAAGGCCGTCGACAAGAAGCAGAAGGCGGACGGAAACGGAGGGATGGCGGGCATGGAAATGAAGTCGGGAGCGGAACTTTCCGTGGCCGACAACGAAAAGCTCGGAAAGATCCTCGTGGACGGTCAGTGGCGTACGCTCTACCGATTCGACAAGGACAGTGCGTGGCCGATGAAGTTCGGCTGCCTCGGGGCCTGCCTGGACACCTGGAAGCCCGCTCCCGCCGTGGACAAGTCGAAGGCCGAGGGAATTTCTGGCAAGCTGGTCGGATCGGTCAAGCGGCCCGACGGCAGCGAGCAGTTGACGATCGACTGCTGGCCGGTCTACACGTTCACCGGGGACACCGAGCCCGGCCAGGCGAACGGTCACAACAAGCAGGGGCTCTGGTTCGCGGTCACCGCCGAGGGCAAGAAGGTCCCGCCGACGGTGTGACGCGTGCCGTATCCCGGTGACACCGGTGACGATCCCGCCCCCGACCCCCTGTGAGGCAGCCAGCATGCCCCCTTCACCCCGTATCGCCGCCGCCGCTGCCGCCGTGCTGCTCGCGACGCTGCTGTGCGGCGGCTGCTCCGCCCGGGCGTCGGCCGGTCCGCAGGCATCCGACCCGAGCCCGTCCGCACCCCCCGCGTCCGGGGCCCGCCCCGCCCCGCTCCAGCAGATCGGCGACGCCCTCGGCTGTACGCCCGAGATCACGGTCGACGCGGAGGAACTCCGGGAGGGGGCGTGCGGGACGGGGCCGCAGGCCTTCCGGATGGCCACCTTCACCAGCGAGCAGGGCCGTCAGGCCTGGCTGACGGAGGCCCAGAACTACGGCGGTACGTACCTGGTGGGGCCCACCTGGGTCGTCACCGGGGCATCCGCCGAGGCGCTGGCCCCGGCCCACACCCGCCTCGGCGGGACCATCGAGAGCGCCCCCGGCCACGGTTCCTCCCACGACGCCCCGCACGACCCCGGGCAGACCCCCGCGCAAGACCCCACGCACGACGCCTCCCACGGCTCCTCCCACGCCGGCGGGCACGACTCCCCGAGTCCCGCCGCATCCTGAGGAGGCGTCCGGCCCGGCCCCGCGAACAAATGCGGTGCCGGGCTTTGGGGGCGTCTGCGGGCTG